>JBFIJS010000893.1:0-1904 GCA_041600595.1 Saprospiraceae bacterium
CCCTGGTATTCCATGACCCCGGGGTTGCCGCTACAGGCCGCATCCACACTGATGCTGTCCCAAACGATCTCTTTGGCAAATAAGGACGGATTGGCTGCCGGTTTGGAGGAAGCGGTGGCGGGCGACTGCCCTTTAGCCATTACCCGGGTATCCATGTGATCGGATGCATTGCCACCGAAGGCTGCTTCAGCCTCTGCCCGGGTCTTAAAACTTTTGTAGCGAGCCGCCGGGTAGCCTTTGATTTGCAATTGGCAGTCAGCCCAGCTTTCATAGATTCCCGGAGTCACCCCTTCCCAAACAACATAGTACTTTTTGCTTTTTGCCATAGCGATAAGGTTAGTGTAATAACTTCAATACTGTGTAACAAAAGTTTCTTTAAAATTTCACTGATTCATGTGGGCCGGAAATTTCACCTTATCATTTAGGCAGCTAACTGCTCGGCCCAACGGAGTTTTAAGGGGCACTTCCAGCTGTTGCAAAAAGAACAACTGGTTCTGCTCCGCATTCTACAAATAACTTTTGTTACAGATTATTCAATAGTGGCAAATGTAGCAAGTGTAAGACAGTAGCCAAGCAGGCGAGGATAAAAAGTAGCTGGAAAATAACGGGAGTCCGGGCCAGTATTGGAACCGGTTTGCGTTTCTACCGGGAAATCAACACCATTATTTGGTGCCGGCCGGGGTGCCGGAAAACCACTAAAATGACATCCGCAATCCAACGCCTGCATGCCAGGCGTGCAGGTAGCTCTTTACCGACTCATTTCTATAAACAGGAGTTAACCCGCGCTGATAAGCGGTTTCAAAAGACAGGCTCCAGCGGCGGGACCAACGGTAGCGAACATCCAGGCCCACGGCATAGTCAAGCGTGATTTTTTCTAAATCCTCAATAGCCGGGTCGCCAATGCTGGTATGCCGCTGATGGATCGCACCGTGATGAGACACCAGGGAAGACACTTCCGAGGAAATGCGGAACGGATGGTTAGCCACGAGTCCCCCTTTGATGCCCAACTGCCAGTTGCCCGACGGAGCCAGGTCAACGGCGTAGCGCAGACTGACCGGTACACTCAAAAAGCTTATCCGCTGGTGAATACTCAGGTCGAGGTTCATTAATTCCCCTTCATTTACCATGGCAGAACTCTCCCGGGTCAGGACCAACTCAGCCGGATAATTGCCCAGAGAAGAGGGCAGGGAGTGATTGTAGTGGTTATCATAATTGCCGTCGTCGTGCTGAAATTCACCATTATGGGTGAAAGGCACCATCAGCTGGTAGTCTGTTTCGACATTGGACGTACCGTAGAGCAGCCCCACTTCAAGGGAAAGCCGCCGGGTAAGCGCTGCATCTACCCCGATGCCAGTACGGAAAGCCGTAAGAGACTGCTGATCCGCTATCACATCCGGAGCATTTCCCGACAGGGTGTTGCCGGTAAGTGCCACACCAGAATACAAACCAACCGAGAACCTGATTTTATCTTTTGCCGAAAAGGGCAGGATCGGTGGTTCGTTCGTACTGAGGCTTGGCAGCGGGGAAATATTTGTAAAAGGTATTAGCGAGAGCGCAGGGAAAGGTAGCCCATTGGGTGTTGGCAGTTTTTCCGAAAACGAAGTCTGTTGTGTAAGGACATCCTCGCCCGCTGCGTCATTTTTAACAAACGGTAAAACGCTCGCTGCAACAGCAGGATCAGGGTGACCGGTGAGTGGTTCCGCAGGTCCGGCAGCACGGTTGCCGCCAGCATCAGCCAAACGGGCAGGCTGTTTTCCCGAGGCATTAGCGGGCACGACAGAGGTTGAACTGTTCTTAGAGAGATTGGTTAAGGCCGATTTAAAACCGGCCTTATCGAACTTGTCAGCAGTGTTTTCGCCGGTTGAACGTAGTGTGGTAGCTCGATCTGCATCGTTTGCATGGTC
>JBFIJS010000894.1:0-1898 GCA_041600595.1 Saprospiraceae bacterium
CCGGCCAACAGCGCCGGAAAAATGGCATTGACCGAGGTGAGGTAAGGGTAGTTCCACGGAGCCAGCACCAGCACCGTCCCCACGGGTTCCCGGCGGATAAACCGTTGAAAACCAGTCATTTCTTCCACCTGAATATCAGCCAGTGCTTTTTGGGAAATGTTCATCATGTACTCGGCCCTTTCCTTAAACCCTTTGCTGATTTCAAACCCGGCGTACCGGATCGGCCGGCCCATTTGCCAGGTGATTTCCCGGGCGATTTCCACTTTGTGTTCGAGAAAATATTGGAGCGCCTTCCGGCAAATGGCAATGCGTTCTTCGAGGGGTGTCCCACGCCACAAGGCACGTGCGGCAGCGGCCTTATTCAGGGTCGCCTCCACCGTTTTGGCGTTGGCCAGTTCCCCTTCCAGGTAGATGGAATTGTCGACAGGGCTAATGGTCTGAAATGTTTTTTTCATAAAATTTGCTTTGGCTCTTTTCCTGGTTATGGACGAAAAAAGCGCCGCAATATTACAGGATATTGCGGCGCATTCTGCAAATGGGTTTAAAGAAAAACTGATTATTTAATTGCCTTCACATCCTCAAATACTGAAGTAAAAATCAGCTTAAATCCTTAACTTTGACTAAACATTTATCATTCGAAGAAGTAAAATTCCTAACAAGACCATGTCAGAAAAACTCATTCTCCTTCAGTTACAACAATTGCCCGATAACCTTAAAAAGGAAGTCATGGATTTCATAGGCTATCTTTTAGCCAAATACCAAGCAGCTACGCCAGCGCCGAAACCAGCCAAGAAAAAACGTTTCGGAAAATACCGTGGCTGTTTAAAAACCGGGCTTTCCATCCAAGAAATTGACGCTCAACTTATCCAACTCCGCAACGAATGGAACCGACCTATCTCTTAGATACCAATACCATTATCTACTTCCTTGATGCTGTTTTACCTGAAAAGTCTCTGGATTTCGTCGAAGAGAAATTAGACGAAACAGGCAGTTTCCTCTCCATTATTTCAAAAATTGAACTACTCAGCTGGCAAGCACCATCAGAAAAAGCTATGCGACATGTGGAAAACTTTATCAAAGACAGCAATATCCTTCCCTTATCAGACCTGATTGCGGATAAAGCAATTGAGATCAGGCGAATTCATAAAATCAAATTGCCGGATGCTGTCATAGCCGCTACTGCGATGGTGAACGACTTCATATTGATTTCCCGGAATGACGCCGATTTTCGCAAAATTTCTGGTTTGAAATTTAGTGATGTTTAGTATTTCGTTCCATGCCCCTCACTTGAAGCTGTGACAAGCGTTAGATCTATCGGTTGTATTTTTTGCTGATCGGTTTGTGCTGTTTTAAAAACATTATTAACTGATTAAAGATATAAGTGGATTATGATAAATAATCGACACTCAAAAACAGCATAAAGCGTTGATTTATAATTTATTACAAACCTACAAACTGCCGACCTGTTACTGCCAACTGCTTAATTGACACATTGCCCCTCCCTCGTAAAATCCCCATGAGTAGCTCTGAGTTCACATTTCTCCTGAATATGGTGGGAACAAATAGTTTCTCCCCCTCACTCCGGCGTCACATACGCTGCCGTGATTCCACCATCCACCAAAAACTCCGTTCCCGTGGTGTAGCTCGATTCATCGGAGGCCAGATACAGTACTGCTTTCGCCATTTCCTCGGCTTCGCCGAAACGGCCCATCGGGACATGTACCAACCGCCGCTGTTTCTTTTCTTCGGTATTTAAAAATTTCATCAACAACTCCGTGCGGAGTGGCCCGGGAGACAGAGCATTCACCCGGATGTTTTCCCGGGCGTGGATGACCGCCAATTCCCGGGTCATCGACAACACAGCGCCTTTGCTGGCAGTGTAGGCCAGTTGCGGAGTA
>JBFIJS010000895.1:0-1889 GCA_041600595.1 Saprospiraceae bacterium
CAGTTGCGAAAACGGTTGACAGAATCTTTAAATGCGATACTGCCCGGTTGTCTTGCGGGAGTCATGTATTTGCCAAAAAAATAAAAACGGCCACTGAGTGGCAGAATATGCAATCGAAAGCCAATATAAAAGATTGGGGAAAATGAGCCTAATAGATTGAAAAATACCTTTCCCGGAGAGGGATATTCCCGGCAGACTGCTGCTGCCCCCTGACGAAAAGTTAAAAACCCGGCCAGGAACTTTAGTTTCAGAAATTCCAAACTGCTCCCGCTGTGTACGTCCTGCCCGGCATCCGGTAGCGTTCGAGTTCTTCGTATTGGGTATTGGAAATATTGTCGAGGGCGATATAAAGTTGCCCCTTTTCGGTTGGTTGCCAGGTGATCTTGGCGTTGAGGATGTAGGCTTCTTCCGGTTCACTACCCGGATAAATAAACACCTCCCGGATGGCACTGCGGTAGCGGGCATTCACATTGACCGTAAAATCCTTGTGATAGGCCGTCGCACCGGCACCGAGGGTATGTTTTACTTTGTAGGCGAGATTGTCATTGAGGCGATCAGGGGAAACGTCCCGGGCGTCGAGGTAGGTGTAGCCGATGTTTATCCTGGCCTTATCAGCCCATTGCCGCTGGATCGTGATTTCAAAGCCCTGCATGACAGCTTCTTTTAAATTGACGACCTGGTACAACAGCGGCTCCAATGGCAAAGACAACTGCCGAAAGGAGATCAGGTTATTGTATTTGTTGTAAAAAAGGGCGGCATCGACCGAGAGGTTTTGGGCAATGTTCCACTTACTGCCCAATTCCAGGGAAGCCACCAGTTTTTCCGATTTCAGATTGGGATTGGGCTGAAAACGCAATCCCCCACCCTGCTCGAACTTGATATACCGCTCAGCCATGGCCGGGTTGCGGAAAGCCTGCGCCGCCAGCATCCGCACGGAGACCGACTTGGTTGGCAGGAAAAGAAATGCCAGTTTGGGACTGAAATTCGTCTCGCTGAACGCTCCAAGTATCCGGTAGTGGTCGATCCGGGCTCCAAAAGTAGCGGTGATTTTTTTGTTAATACTCCATTCGTCCTGGACATAGGCACCGACATTCACTGCTTCGTGTTCGCCGTAAAGTACCGTGTCGGGTAAGCCCAGCACATGGTCCATATTGATGTCCGTTCCAGCAATGAACGCATGTTTTTCATTGATAAACCAGTCCACCTGTGAGATGTTGCCCACCCGCTGCGACATAACGGAAGAAGCACTGATAATCTGCTTCCCAATGTTCACATTGGTACTGTCATTAGCCGGATCACTATTAAAGTCATATCTGGAATCGTTGCGATAGTAAAAAAGGCGGGTAGAATATTTCAAATTGGCACTCGGCAGGGCATAATAATAAAGGTCGGCATTGTACTCCCGGCGTTCCTGAAAGTCATCTTTGCGGTGCTCCGCGACACTGAATGCTTCCCGGAAGCTGAGCCAGGTGGCGGGTGTGTCGTTATTAATTTGGTTGGTGTTGAGTGTAAGCTGCAAGTGGCGATTACCATTGAGGGAAAAAATTCCTTTTCCGTAGAAATTGTACAGGTCGAAAGCAGATTTTTCCCGGTGACCATCGTTGTGCTTCCAACTTCCGTCTACCAGGTAGGAAAAGCGCTTGAAGCTGCGGCTGTGACTGGCCTCCACCGTGTGAAAATCACCGAACCGGTTGTATTTGGCGCTGGCCGGAGCATCCCCGTAAAAACCATAATTCAGGTGGACTTTTGTCGTTGGCTCAGCCGTTGGTTTACGCGTAATTACGTTTACCACGCCTCCCATCGCCGATGATCCGTACAGAGAAGAATAGGCACCTTTCACAACTTCAATACGTTCGATCGAGTTAAGCGGAACCAGGTTCCACAGGGCC
>JBFIJS010000896.1:0-1885 GCA_041600595.1 Saprospiraceae bacterium
CACTCAAATGCTGCGAGGAGCACCAAAAGGACGACGAGGTTGACGGCGAGGAGTTTTAAAAAACTGGCAGTTCTTGTTGTCATCAAATATTGTATGGGCAATAAAAAACTATTGATTAATTGCAGACCAAAACGAGGCCGTCGCAAGAAGGGCACTTTGGAAGCAGTTGGCAGTAATAAGTCGGTAGTTTGACAGTTGCGAAACCCTAAACCTGTTTCGGGATTGCAATTTCATAATAAATTATAAATCAACGCCTTATGTTATTTCTTGCGTGTCGGCCAGTTTTCGTTATCCACTTGAAATTGGTTTATAATCAGTCGTTTCTTTTTTGATACAGCTTCGCTGATTG
Source organism: Saprospiraceae bacterium (assembly GCA_041600595.1). Taxonomy (GTDB): domain Bacteria; phylum Bacteroidota; class Bacteroidia; order Chitinophagales; family Saprospiraceae; genus UBA6168. The sequence continues at coordinate 350 of JBFIJS010000896.1, forward strand.
GACACCCTTTTTACGATACTTCTTCAATATCCGCTTTGATCTGTGCCACCAGCTGTGCGGCATCGTCCTCGGAAACGCTCTCGGAGTAAATGCGGATAATGGGCTCGGTATTCGACTTGCGCAGGTGCACCCAGCCTTTGGCAAAATCTATTTTCAGTCCATCGATGGTGTTGCATTCTTCGTGCTGGTACTTGGCGTGGATTTTTTCCAAAATAGCCGGCAGGTCAACATCTGGCGTCAGGGCGATTTTGTCTTTTACCATAAAATAATTGGGGTAAGTGGCTCGCAGTGCAGACATGTTTAGCCCTGTTTCCGCAAGGTGGGAAAGAAACAAAGCAATGCCGGCCAGGGCATCCCGACCGTAGTGCAGATCGGGTACAATGATGCCCCCGTTGCCCTCCCCGCCGATCACGGCGCGAACGTCTTTCATTTTTTCTACCACATTCACTTCTCCGACTGCGCTGGCGGCGTATTGGCCACCGTGCCGCCGGGTGACGTCCCGGAGTGCCCGGGTGGAAGAGAGGTTAGAGACGGTGTTGCCGGGTTGGTGTTTCAGCACATAATCGGCCACGGCGACGAGGGTGTATTCCTCTCCAAAAGGCTGCCCGTTTTCATTGATGAAGGCCAGGCGGTCCACGTCGGGATCTACGGCGATACCCAGATCGGCACCGGTTGCTACCACTTGTTTGCTCAGTTCGGTGAGATGGGCGGGCAGGGGCTCGGGGTTGTGGGCGAAGTGGCCATTGGGTTCACCGTTGAGCAACATGACCTCACAGCCAAGTGCTTCCAGCAATGGCGGCACGCTGATGGCCCCGGTGGAATTGACTGCATCCACCACGACCCGGTATTGCTGCTGGCGGATGTTTTCCGCCTGCACCAGGGGCATGGCCAGCACAGCCTCGATGTGTCGGGCAATAGCATCTTCCCGTTGGTGATATTTGCCGAAGGCATCCAAACCTGCATACTCAATAGTTCGCTGTTCGATGAGGGCCAAAATCGCTGCCCCGTCGGCCGCCGAAATGAACTCGCCTTTTTGGTTTAAAAATTTGAGGGCGTTCCATTCTTTAGGATTGTGACTGGCCGTCAGGATGATGCCGGCGCCGGCCTTTTCCTCAGGAACGGCCATCTCCACGGTAGGGGTGGTCGACAGGCCCAGGTCAACGACGTCGATGCCGAGGCTGAGCAGGGTCTGTACGACGAGCTGCTGCATCCAGGCTCCGGAAATGCGGGCATCCCGTCCGATGACGATTTTCGGTGTACCACCGTTTTGCCTGACCCATTGTCCAAAGGCTGCGGAACATTCGACAATGTCCTGTGCGGTAAGGTTTTCGCCCGGCGTGCCACCGATGGTGCCCCGGATGCCTGAAATAGATTTGATGAGTGCCAAGTTGCGTGAGTTTTAGTGAGTCATGTTTACGCAACGGGCAAAAAAATTACCCTAAAATGCGGGCCGGAGAATCGCTCAAGCCTTTTGCATCATTCTGCTCGGCCCTCCAAGGGTTTCTAAGGGGCGTCGTCCCGATGCATCGGGACGAC
>JBFIJS010000897.1:0-1883 GCA_041600595.1 Saprospiraceae bacterium
ATTCCGATAGAAAAACGAGACGAGGAAGAAGTGAAAAAAATATGGGGACTCAACGCAAATGGACATCCGGAAAATGTATTGCTCACCCCCGTCGAAAGCCCCGCTGCCAATTATGCCTTTGATGTGACTCCCGCCCGCCTGGTCACCGGCCTGATTACCGAGCGCGGCGTTTGTGAAGCGAGTGAGGAGGGGTTGCTGGAGTTGTATCCGGAACGCAGGTGACCACTTTATTTAAATATTAATTATTTGTGCTGAGTTGATGATGGAGAAAAGGTTAAAATATTTTCAACCGTCAAATTTTGGGATCGGTTTTTTAAGCCGGTAAAACAGTAAAAGCCTGGTCATATTTTTTTATACATATTCTCCAGTCATAATGCCTGACATATTTGCTTCCGTCAAAAGATTGGCCTGGCTGCCAATTTAAAAGGAATTTTTCCAGCACATCGTAAAAATTATCAGCATCCTCATAGAAATAACGATGGTGTTCTTCTGTTGGTAAGTGTTCGGGATATGCCAGCCGTTTGGGTAAGATGGGCCGGCAACCACAATAAATAGCTTCCACCACACTGCCGCCAAAAAAATCCTGCTGACTGGTGACGGGCAACAAATCTGCTTCCCATAATAAACTGGCGTAGGCTGCGAAGGTGTCGGCAAAACCAAAATGCAGAATATTTCCGGCTAATTCCTTTTTTGCCTGATTAAAAACAGGCGGACTTTTTTGATAGGATTCCCCGAGTACAATTAAATTAAAATGATACCCATTATTTTTTAATTTAATTAATGAATTGAAAAAAAGGTCTGGATTTTTATCATATTCCCACCGATGGTTCCACAACAGGGTTGGATATTTATTTTCTTTTTTTTGTTGGTACGCATCAAAACGTTGCAGGTCCAGGCCAAGTGATAATACATGGCTTTTATTTTTCATGGTATCTATGTTATGCATTCCCTTGTGATCCGGAAATTGTCCTAAAAAACCTGGCAATGCCTCCAGGAAGGATGTTCGATGAAAATGAGAGTTAAAAAACAAACGATCGGCAGCGAGTGCACTGGTGTAGTTGATAAAACCATATTGGTTGTTGCGGCCCGAAGCGACGTCGGCATCGTCGGGCGACCACGGATAGGTGATTTGATTTTCGTGAAAATAGATAGCGGCAGGTATATCGGCACTCTTGGTTTTTGTCAGTGCCAGGAAGGTTGTCAGGTCGAGCATGTCAGAGGCCAGCAGGAGGTCGGGACGGTCTTTCAGGGCCATGAATTTTTCGGCCAGGGCCACGGCACCACCGTACATGCGCCATTTCCAGTGCCGGCCCGGCAGGGTCAGCAAGCTTATTTCATGTTCGCTGTGTCGTTGCAAACCTTCCGCCCACTGTTGGTGGCTGCCAGCAAAAAATGGTTCGAGGATTAAAATTTTCATTTGACAAACATAAACAAACATAAAAAATGCCTGGCAAGACGGTTTGCTCACCAGGCATTTTCAACTAAATTGTCAGAAAAAATTGTGGCTGGAAAATCGAAAAACTGGCCCTCAAAGTCTCAGCTGTTGCCGTCTCCAGTTTTTTTATTTGTACAACCAGGCGGGCGGATTGCCCGTCATTTGCGGCTTTTCTCTTAATTGTGAAAGGCCTGATTGTGGCTCAACGCCGCTCCACAAGTGGCGCAATTTCCAGCCGCAGCGGCTCCACCGGCACAACCGGCACTGCAAATGTAGTGGTAAACTCCGGCGGCATTTTGCGCTTCGCCCGATGGGGCGGCCTCCGTTGGCGTGATCTCTCCGCTGGCCGGGTCATTGTTGTGGAAAGCCTGATTATGGACGTAGGCCGTACCACAAACCGGACAGCTTCCGGCGGTCTCTCCGCCACTGCCAGCGCAGTTGTTGGGGC
>JBFIJS010000898.1:0-1883 GCA_041600595.1 Saprospiraceae bacterium
GGTGTACTGCTGTTCCTCCTGGGGCCGATGGTATCCCGTTGGATGCACGGTATAAAATAATGTGTGATCTGAAATAATTGTTTTTCATAAAAGCCTTTTTCCGCTCAGTAAGCGGGGAAAGGCTTTTTTTAATAACCAACAAAAAATGGCAGTTTCCCAACCGGCGTCCTTCAAAAGGATACAAATCATTTTCACCGGCCTGTTTGCGGGGCAATTTATGATGGCGCTTGCACTGTATTATGTTATGCAACAAGGCAACGCGCAGGAAAGAGAAGTGCTACCTCCGTTCAATTATCTGATTCCGGGCGTGGTAGTAGTTGGCTTTGCAATCGCCTATTACGTTGGATTATGGAGAAATAAAAACCTGCCGGTGAAAGCAACTACGCAGGAGAAACTCGAGCATTTCCAAACCACGAGCATGTTAAAATATGCTTTTGCCGAAGGCGGTAACCTTATCTCTCTGGTTCTGACTTTCCTCCAGGGAAACACCAATTACCTGATGTTTTTCGGCCTCGGACTTGCCGCCTTTGTTTTCCTGAAGCCCGACCGGAATGTCTTTATATCCCAGTATGATATCGGGGTAGGAGAGGAGTTTGATTGAATGATGAGGCAACTGGTTGTAAGGTCATTCTACGATGACACCGGAGTCCGTAAAACACCCACCAAACAAGGCAGGCCGGGATTCATGGTATATTTCAAAAAAGAAACTACTCGGGTTTTGAAATTTATGTGCTGCACTAAGGTTTGATCCGATCCTGGGTCCACTTCAATAAATTGGGACAACCGGCATATTTATCATCAATTCGGATATAGGTCGCATTGACCTTCTCCTCCACCCAATCAGACATGAACACGGCTTTTTTCTGTTCAATAGTGGCTTCCTGGATGCGGGAGTAATCCCGCTCGAGGCTGGCAGTATGGGGCGAGGTCCGGCTTTGGAGCTGGATGATCCGGTAAAATGTTTCTCCGCGCGGATCGCTGTAGGAGTAGGCGGAGGAAATGCCCCCCACCTTCATGGTGTCAATGGTAAAGTAAACATCGGGGTCCAGGTCGGCAATTTCAAAATAGGTGTTGCCGGATGCCGGGTTGACCAGCTTGCCATCGTTATTAAAACTTTGCACTTCTTTGTAACCGTATTTTTTGACAGCATAGGACCAGGTGATCGTATCAATCAAGATCAGGTTGCGGACAGAGTCTAGTTTGTTTTTGGTCAGGGTGAGATCGGCATCTGTAATTTCCGGCTTGATGAGGATGTGTTTGGTGTTGATTGCATTTCCCCGGCGGGCAATCAGTTTGATCAGGTGAAAACCAAATTCGCTTTCGACTACTTCGGAGATTTCCCCATCGGATAATTTATAGGCAGCAGCCTCAAATTCGGGTACGAATTTTCCACGTTTTGTCCAGCCCAGGTCGCCCCCCTGACGAGCGCTACCGGGGTCGTCGGAGAATATGGCTGCCAATTCAGAAAAATCTTCTCCTCCTTCGACGATTCGTTTGCGGAGGTTTTTTAACTTATCAATGGCCTTTGCCCTTTCCTCTGCGTTGACTTCCGGCTTCATCACTATTTCACCTACCTCAACCTCTGAGTCAAAATAAGGGAGACTGTCTCTGGGAATTCTTTTGAAAAAACGCTTGACTTCGGAAGGCGTGACCGTCACGTTTCGCATGACGTCGGCCCGCATACGTTCGGAGAGTAGCTGGGCTTGCAGGTCTTCACGGAAAGCCTGTTTGACTTCCGGGACAGTTTGTCCGTAAAATTCCTCAAACTGCTTCACGTCGCCACCCATATATTCGAGAATCTGTTCGATCCGGGCGTTCAATTGAGCATCGACTTCTTCATCTGTAACTTCCAGACTGTCAAGTTTGGCCTGATTGACCAATAA
>JBFIJS010000899.1:0-1882 GCA_041600595.1 Saprospiraceae bacterium
GGCCGGTCGCAAAATAATGTTTGATTTCCCGGAAAACCCAGGGGTAACCAATGCTCGCCCGGCCGATCATTATTCCGTCAACTCCGTATCTGTTGCGGTATTCGGCGGCTTTTTGCGGGCTGTCGATATCGCCATTTCCAAAAATGGGGATGTGGATACGGGGGTTGTTTTTAACCCTGGCGATCAACGTCCAGTCTGCTTCTCCCTTGTACATCTGTTTACGGGTGCGCCCGTGTATGCTCAGGGCTTTGATCCCGACATCCTGCAGCCGTTCGGCCACGTCCTCAATGTATTTGGTGTTGTCGTCCCAGCCCAGACGGGTCTTCACGGTGACCGGCAGTTTGGTAGAATTCACGACAGCTTTGGTCAGGGACACCATCTTGGGAATGTCCTGAAGGATACCCGCCCCACAGAGTTTGTCCGTGACCTTTTTTACCGGACAGCCGTAATTGATGTCGAGAACTTCCGGTTTGGCTTCCTCCACAATTTCTGCTGCCTGCATCATCGAGTCGAGCTGGGAACCAAAAATCTGAATACCAATTGGCCGCTCCTCGTCGTAAATGTCCAGCTTCTGGACACTCTTGCTGGCATCTCTGATCAAACCTTCGACACTGATGAATTCCGTGTACATCATATCACAACCTTGCTCTTTGCAAAGGGCCCGGAAAGGCGGGTCACTCACGTCTTCCATCGGTGCCAGCAACAAGGGGAATTCACCCAATTCTACATTTCCTATTTTAACCATATAGAACTCCGTTGACAGGATTAAAGTCGGTATGGAACGAAAAGTGGAGGGAATATCCGCCGTTTTTCGTTCTATACCGGTCATTTTTTTCGGGAAAACACCTGTTTTCTTAAAAAGATGCAAAGTTAGGAAATAGCATTTGGATAAACATTTTTCCTGGAATTGCTTTCATTGATTTCATCAAAACAGAAAAGGCCTGCTCTGACCAAACTGACGAGCCATTTCCTGCAAATGAGTACCGGCGTTTTTAAAGGCATCTTCGGGTCCGCTGGCCCTGTCGAGAATGGAGAAAACGGGGTTTGCCGTTAGAGTGCCGGCCTCGGATGGTGGCAGTTGACAAGAACCGGTGAAGAGGGACAGGGGCTTCCCAAATTGCCGGCAAAAAGCAGCCACCCCGCCTACCACCTTTCCTTGCAAAGACTGGTGATCCAGCCGGCCCTCTCCGCTGATCACCCAGTCGGCCTCTTCAATGGCCTGTTCCAGCCTGGTCAGTTTGGCCAGGGTATCGAATCCGCTTTGCAGTTGGGCCTGCAGCAGACCGCAGAGACCGGCTGCGATGCCGCCCGCCGCGCCACCACCCGGGATGGACGATACATCCTGCCCGAAGTCTTGCTGTATTACCCTGGCGACGTTTTTCAATCCTTCATCCAGTAGCAGGATAGCTGCGTCTGTCGCTCCCTTTTGTTTGGCGTAGATACGGGCGGCTCCGTTCGGGCCATACAGCGGGTTGTTCACATCGCACAGCAGGGTAAAAGTGACATTTTCCGGAATGGATTGCTTTGGTGGGAGAATCTGATGAATGTGCCGTAGCTGCTGGCCGGCAGGTAATACCTCGCGCTGGTTTTTATCCAAAAATACAAACCCCAGGGCGTTGGCAATTCCCATTCCGGCATCATTGGTCGCACTGCCTCCGAGCAGCAGGAAGATGTTTTGAATGCCGTTTTCCAGGGCATGAAAAACCATTTGCCCGGTTCCAAATGAAGAGGTGCGAAGAGGGTTGCGTTCGGATGATGCCAGTAAAACCAGGCCGCTGGCGCTGGCGACTTCAATAAATGCCGACTGTTCATCGTACAGGTAGGAAGCGGTGATGGTTCTTCCCAGGGGGTCGGCTATCGGCAAGGTTGCTTTTTCCAAATA
>JBFIJS010000900.1:0-1879 GCA_041600595.1 Saprospiraceae bacterium
CAAAGAGTTAGCCAAATTTTCTGTATTGAATTCAGGCTAAGGTTGCGATGCTTAAGCCGCTGTCGTAACGTGCGGGTGAAACTACAGCTTTGCGTTCATCAGTTCTTCCTTGTATTCCGGCAAAATGGATTTAAATTTTTTCACCGTTGGGCGTAAGCCAATGTAGGAATAGCCGCCGGAAGCGTTTTTGTGGCCACCGCCCCGGAAGTGCTTGCGGGCGATTTCCTGTACGGAGAAGTCTCCTTTGGAGCGGAGGGAAATTTTGGTGATTGTTGGTTGTTCGTGGATGAAAACCGCCATAATGACTTCCCGCATCTGCAGCAGTAAATTGACCAGCCCTTCCGTATCGCCCCTTTGAATGTTATACCGGTCATAATCAGTTTTGGTTAAACAAATAATGGCGGTCTTGAACTCGGGCAACACTTCCATGCGGTTATTGAGAACATGGCCTTGCAGGCGCAGGTGTTTTTCATCCAGGCAATTGAAAATATGATCCTGGATTTTGACATCGTCCACACCCAACTCCAGCAGATCGCCTACCATGCGGAAGAGTTTGGGCGAAGTGGCATATTTAAAGGAGCCCGTATCGGTCAGGATGCCGGTGAAGAGACATTCAGCCACTTGCAGGTTCACTTTATCCAGATCGTCCAAAAACCGGATGAAATCGTGAACAAGCTCGCTGGTACTGCTGGCGCTGGTGTCGCTGAGTTCGAAATCGGCGAAAGGTTCCGGATAAAGGTGGTGGTCGATGAGGACCTTCGGGCACTTCTGCGGGGCGATGATTTCACCCATTTTATCAATCCGTTCCAGTGAGTTGAAATCCAGGCAAAAGATCATATCTGCCTTTTCGATTTGCTCCTGAACTTCCTCCTGAGAAATATCGTAGATGAAAATGTCGCCGGCTTTGGGCAGCCAACCCAGGAACCCGGGAAATTCAGAGGGCATGGCTACGGTAACTTTGTGCCCCAACTGCTCGAGATAGTGCTGGAGGCCGAGGGAAGAGCCTATGGCGTCTCCGTCCGGGTTTCGGTGCGATGTGATGACAATATCTTTCGGGATCGAAAGAAGTTGCTTAAGCTCTTTTATATTTTCCATAGTTAGCGTTCCGAAGTTGGGCGGCGAAGTTCCCAAAAAATACATTTATTCCAAAATTAATAGGTTGCTTTGACAACAAAAGCCCCGATTGTTTACTTTTGCGCCCGTTTAAAAAAAGCTGCTTGGCAGACTGGCAGGAAGGAGCGACCGGAATGGCCTCCTTTTACGGAAAAAACCGGTTGCCGATGCGGCTCATTTAACCATCACTCAAAACGTAACTATTTAGCAGGGAGCATTTTTAAGGTAAAAACAGATGCCGGATTCCATACAGGATTCCATCTTGATCCCGCCCTTCTGAATATTTACCAAAAAATTATTTAACATGTCCGGAAACAAAACTTTGACGATGATCAAGCCAGATGCCGTAAAAGCTGGCCACATAGGTGCTATTCTCAACGATATTGCTGCGGCAGGTTTCAAAATCGTTGCTTTGAAAATGACCCAACTGACAACTGCCAAGGCCGGTGAGTTTTATGCCGTGCACAAGGAGCGCCCATTCTATGGGGAACTGGTGGAGTTCATGTCCTCTGGTCCGATTGTGGCCGCCATTTTGGAAAAAGATAATGCGGTAGCAGATTTCCGCAAAATCATTGGAGCGACCAATCCTGCGGATGCAGCACCGGGCACCATCCGGGCAAAATATGCGAAAAGCGTGGGTGAAAATGCAGTACACGGTTCCGATTCTGATGAAAATGCCGCCATCGAAGGTGCTTTTCATTTCGGCGGTACAGAGATCTTTGCCTGATCATTTTCGGCTTCGTTCAGACATAGACCTTTCGGACAC
>JBFIJS010000901.1:0-1876 GCA_041600595.1 Saprospiraceae bacterium
ATGACCAAACAGGTACTTGCGGGTTATTGATAACGACTCCCCAACTTGCAGCGAAATTTGTAAACAAATCTCATTAACACAATTCATATGATTACATCGGATTCTTCCAAACAAAGATTACTGGCCATCGCTGCCATCGTCGTGATGGCCCTGTTGATCGTCAATGCTTTTTTACTTTATAATAAATACAACCAAAGTCAGGTGATCGAAGCCCAAAAGTCCGAGATTATTGAGTCGGATAAATTGAAGATCGAGATGGAAAAACAGTACCACGAGGCGCTGGCGGAACTGGAGGAAATGCGCAACAACAACGAGGAGCTCAACGCCATTATCGATCAGCAAAAAATCGAGCTTAAATCACAGCGGGAAAAGATCAATCAATTGCTGCAGGCCGGTGGCAACCTGGACCGGGCCAGACTGGAAATCAAAAACCTGGGCATTCAGGTTAGTGAATACATGGCCCGCATTGAGCAGCTGAATGCAGAAAACGAAAACCTCAAAGGTGAAAATGAAAAACTGGTGGCCAAAACGGAAAAACTGGTCGAGAACCTGGAATCGGAGCGCAACCGTGCACAGGAACTGACCGGAGAAAAAGAGCAACTGGAAACCGTCAAAACCCAGCTGTCCCGTGAAAATGAAAAATTGACGGACAAGGTCACGCTGGCTTCTGTCATCCGGGTGAAAGATATTTCCGTGGTGGGCATGAAACAGCGGGATAGTGGAAAGATGGTGAAGAAAAAATACGCAAAAAACGTGGATCAGCTGCGCATCTGCTTTTCAACCGAGGCCAACGAAATCGCCAACCCCGGGTTGGAAAAATTCTTTGTCCGCATCATCAATCCTATTGGTGAGACGATGGCCATCGACGATTTGGGCTCGGGAGTATTGTTCAACAAATCCTCGGGCGAAGAAATCCGCTATACTTCTCTAACCGAGTACGATTACAGCAATGACGCCACTGAGATCTGTTACGACTGGAACCCGTCCAGCGGAAATTTCCAAAATGGCAAATACCAGGTAGAGGTTTACAACAAAGGTCATCTGTCAGGGACGAGCACTTTCGAATTGAAGTGATTATTCACCATTTTGGAAAACTATGGTGGGAAGGCAGGTCAAAGCGCCGAAATGTCTAACTCTGCGCATTCGGTGAGGCTGTCTTCTGTACGGATCGTGAAACCAAACTGCCGTAAAATATTGAGCATGTTGGTATTATGCGAGAACACTAAAGAATATATTTTTTCGAAACCCATATCCTTCGCCACGTGGATCATGTAATTGGTTAAGATTTTACCAAGCCCCTTTCCCTGCCATTCGTCAGCAATGATGATGGCAAACTCTGTTTTTTCTTTTTGGCCCTTTTCACTGGCAATTCTTGCCACGGCGATGATTTCTTTAGCATGCTCCTCCGTGGCCACTTCAGCCACAATGGCCATTTCCGTGGAGTAATCAATCATGGTGAGGCGCTCCACGAGTTTATCCGAAATAATAGGCACATACCCCAAAAAACGGTCGTAGATGCTTTGGGCCGAAAGTTTTTCCCTGAACTCTCTGGCATGGCTGCCATCGATGGGATGAATGGGGCGCAACTGCACCAGCGTTCCATCCTGCAGTTGAACAGGGTCGATGTATTTTATCGGATAGGAATTGGGCTCATTCATTACTGCGAAGATTTTATTTATAGCAGTGCGGAAAAATGGCAGTGCATTATTTTCATATCCCGCATTTTACAAAGAAATCAAATTAACAACACATTCATTACCGTGTAATTTAAGTATGTTTAAAAAATGCAGAGCAGGAAAAGTCGCTCTTTTGGCAACACCCGGAAAGCCTGCCTCAAGGGATTTTAAGGGCCGAGCAGTCTCATGCCTCAAAGCGA
>JBFIJS010000902.1:0-1866 GCA_041600595.1 Saprospiraceae bacterium
TACTTTTTTCTCATGTTTTACATTGGCGCAAAGTATACAGTGTGGAGTGGCCAACTGACCTTGTCGGCTGTTATTGGCCTCTCGGTGGTGTTCCTGCTGTTTGTCTCGAGCGCACTCTTCCGGGCATTGATGGAGTCCGAGGTGTTTGGAGCAATTCCAGAGGCTGAAAGTACCCGGCCCAAATATGCCTACTCTGACCTTACCAAAACAGAGAGCCAAGCCTCTTACGAGCGGTTGCTTCACCTGATGGAAACCGAACGTCCCTGGCTCGACCCCAACCTGACGCTTGCTGATTTGGCGGAAAAATTTTCCATGCCAGCCAAAACCCTCTCCCAGGTCATCAACGAATCAGCCGACCAGCATTTTTTCGATTTCGTCAACCGACACCGGATTGCCGCCGCCCAGGCACTGCTCCAGGATCCGAAGAATGATAAAATGACCATCCTGGAAATACTCTACGAGGTGGGCTTCAATTCCAAATCGTCTTTCAACACCGCCTTCCGGAAATATGCGGGCACCACCCCCACAGCTTACAGGAAGCGGTTCGCTGGCGAATAGCTGGTCTTTTTTTCGGTAAAATGCGTTCGACAACCGGTATCCGGTCGACGGGGGCTATCTAAGGCGAGAACTTCGTGGTGTTTTTAAAATCAAAAAATAACACCATGCAATTGTCCATTCCATCATCCGTACGACCATTTTTCAGAAAACCAATCTGGTTACTGCTGCTGGCCTTCGTTGGCTCCGTATTCACCTCACCCAAATGGGGCCTTGCACTGCCGCCCTGGCTCGCTATCCTGTTCCTGCTCGCCTTCATCCGGCAATCGGGTTGGAAACGGGGATTCCTGCTTGCCTGGCCTGCCCTGTGGCTCGCCGGAATCATCGGCGCCCTCGATGTAGTGCCGCTACCCACTCCTTTCGTCATCGTGTATACCCTGATAGGTTCGCTCCTTTCACTGGCGCCTTATTTTATCGATAAATGGCTGCACGGCCGGTTGCCAGACTGGGCTGGCACTTTGGTTTTCCCCACAGCCGCTGTGTGCCTTGATTTTTTCACTGCGCAGGGCGCTGCAGGCACCTGGGGGAACATCGCCTACTTGCAGTTTTCCAATACCTGGCTGATGCAGTTGGCTTCCGTTACCGGCATTTGGGGCATCGGTTTCCTGATTTACTGGTTCGCCTCCACGGCAAACACCGTTTTTGCCCAAATGGAAAAGCAAAAGCCTTTTCGCCGGGTGGCTGTCCCATATCTGGCGGTTTTCCTGGCCGTGATGGTTTTTGGTTTTCTTCGTGTCCAATTCAGCCCCAACGCACAAAAATTAACCGTCGCCGGCATCACAGCCGAAAACATCGGGATTTTTGAACAGGTCCACCTTGCTGAAACGGGTGAGCAAGTCAACATTCCGCCCGACGCCTCCCAAACTAATCCGGAACTGGCCAGGGTATCTGCCTCCATGGTGGCTTTTGTGGCTAATTCTGATGACGCTAAATTCAAGCCGGCATTTACCGAAATCGACCGCATTGTGGAAGAATTGTACATGCAGTCGGTGGCGGCCGTCGAGCAAGGAGCCAAAGTAATTGCCTGGACAGAGGGCATCGTCGCTGTACTCAAACACGACGAAGACCGATATATCAATCAGGCCAGGCAGTTTGCAAAAGAGCACCAGGTTTGGCTGTTCTTTCCCATGAGCGCCATTTTGCCCGGCGAGGTACAGCCCGGCACTGCTTTTATGGAGAACAAGGTCCTGACTATCAGCCCTTTGGGAGAAGTCGTCAACACCTATTTCAAAAGCATCCCCGTGGGCGGTGTTGAGCCCTGCGTACCGGGCGATGGTATCATCCCCGTCATCGAGACCGAATACGGGCCGA
>JBFIJS010000903.1:0-1856 GCA_041600595.1 Saprospiraceae bacterium
ACGTGGCTGGCAATGCAAAAGTGTAAGGTTGGTTGGGTGTATTTCAAAACTCCGCTTTCCCTTCACTCGGCCCCTTAATCCCCGATAGGGGAAAGCTCACCACTCCGAACTTTTGAAATACACCCGGTTGGTTTCGGAGTCCTCACCTGCCCGACTTCCCCCTGTTCGTAACTAATTTGCGTTTTTTTTATTACTTTCGCTTCTTTTCATTGAAATTATGCTTAACAGATTTAATTAATTATGAGGAGAAGTACCAAGAAATTCGATTTTGCCGACGGCAAATATTACTTTACTATCAAAACGACACCGAGCAACATCACCTTATCCCGCACCTCGAAAAAAGAGGCCCAGCAAGTTTTTAAAAAGTATTTTGATCTTGGAAAAACGATGGAATGGTTAGGCCGCTGGGAAGGGAAAAAATTTGTCGAAACAGCTCCGCCAGTCAGAAGAGAGGCCGTCAACTAAATTTGGCCCGCCTTATTTTTTTGTAGTTCTATTCAGAAATATCCCGTTTTCAAATTTCAGGTTTGGATTTGCAGACACTGCCCACTGCTGTGCCCTGCTGCCTGGTTATGCCTGGCAGAGAAGGGGTGACTGGTAGATTTGTCGTTTACATTCTTCCGTAAGGTTGCGGGGCAGGAGCTTTCATTCATTTTCGTTCCTGCCCCGCATTTAACAAAATACATCGATGGCTTATTACCGCTGCCGAAACAACATCCTTTCCCCCTTTTTATCTTCAAAAAACTGTCCGTCCCGGTAGGCCAGGTGCCCACTGACGATCACCTGTTCGATCTGCCCTTTAAACGTATGGCCTTCAAAAGGAGACCATTTACATTTATAGTGAATGTTTTCTTTGGCCACCTGCCACTCCTTTTTCATGTCCAGTATCACCACGTCGGCCCAGGCTCCTTCGTCGAGGTAGCCCCGGTCTTCCACTCCAAAACATTCAGCCGGTGCATGGCACATTTTCTCGACGATGCGTTCGATGGATATTTTTCCCTGCTGGTGAAATTCGAGCATCACATTCAGGGACTGCTGCACCAAAGGCACCCCGGACGGGGCGTTGAAATAGGAGTTCTGTTTTTCTTCCCAGGTGTGCGGAGCATGGTCAGTCGCTATGATATCGAGGCGGTTGTCGAGCAGTGCCGGAAAAAGAGCTTCCTGATGCGATACATCCTTCACGGCCGGGTTGCACTTAATCTGCGTACCGTGTGTATGGTAATGACTGCTGTTGAAATACAAATGGTGAACACAAACTTCCGACGTGATCCGTTTCTGGCCTAAGGGAATATCGTTTTGGAAAAGCGCCAGTTCATCTTTGGTCGAAATGTGAAGAATATGCAGGCGGGTGTTGTGTTTTTTCGCCAATCCCACGGCGAGCGAGGAAGACTTGAGGCAGCCCTCCGTATTCCGGATTTCGGGATGACACTCTATTGGCACATCGGCTCCGTACTTCTCTTTGTAAACTGCTTCATTGGCCCGGATCGTCTCTTCGTCTTCACAATGAGTCGCGATGAGCATGGGGCAGCGGGCAAAGATATCTTCGAGCGTCTTTTCATCATCGACAAGCATGTTTCCCGTACTCGATCCCATAAAGATTTTAATACCGCACACGTTGCGGGGGGTTGTTTTCAGTACTTCCTCAATATTATCGTTGGAGGCCCCCATGAAGAAAGAGTAATTGGCCAGCGACTTTCTGGCAGCGATCTCGTATTTGTCGGCCAGCAGTGCCTGGGTTAGTGCCGGGGGTTTGGTATTGGGCATTTCCATGAAAGAAGTAACCCCGCCCGCGACTGCGGCTTTGGGCTCGGTGTACAGGTCGGATTTATGGGTCAGACCAGGCTCCCGGAAATGGA
>JBFIJS010000904.1:0-1852 GCA_041600595.1 Saprospiraceae bacterium
ATTATCGCCCCGGCCCTGATAGACAATGCCATTGGGATCGATGAGCCAATTGTAGCCAATGTCATCCCAGCCATTGACAAAAACGTGGAAATCATAAATGGAACGAACCGTGGCGGCCCAGTCGCTGGAGGAGTTGGAGCCCGCCGAATGGTGGACAATCAGGTGAGTGACCGTCGTGAAAGCGGGGGTGGCATCTTCGGGACAGGTGCCGTCGGGACACCAGCCGAGCCGGTCCAGAAAAGCGGGCGGAGGGCAGGGACAGGCCGACCGATCCCCCATTGCAGGGACACCGGGGGAAGTGGTCGCCGTCGTACCGGGGTTGAAAAAATGTACTTCTACCCGGTCTATGCCAGAGGAGGCAGCATAGTGCAGCTGGAGGTCACTAACATTTTTTTCGGTGAAATATAACTGACTGATGTATTGGCCGGTTGCGGGCGTTGCATGAGGGTCTTGCAGGATGTTAACCGGTTCGAGGGACGAGTGTTTGTCGGCAAAGACAACGGTGAGTTGGTCGCCGGCCTTCCAGTTGTTGGCGTACCAGACAATGGAATAAGCCAGGAAAGGCTCGATGTTGGTCAGAGGGACCTCGCTGTGCCAGCTGCCCTGATAGCCGATATTTTTGCCTTCGGCAAATTTTTTC
Organism: Saprospiraceae bacterium; assembly: GCA_041600595.1. Classification (GTDB taxonomy): domain Bacteria; phylum Bacteroidota; class Bacteroidia; order Chitinophagales; family Saprospiraceae; genus UBA6168. Next base: position 641 of record JBFIJS010000904.1, read on the forward strand.
TGGTGTAAAAGATCCTGCTCAAAAACAAGCACCTTACGCTGGGATTGATTTTGGGCAAAAACAGGGTGAAACACGAGTAAAACCAAAAAGAACGCTATTATTTTTTTCATAAAATTTAGTTGCAAAATTGATGGGGAAAAAGGGTTTTTCCAAAATTAAAAACGTTATGCCCGCCGGCGATTGCACAAACATTTGGTTAGTTTGTCCGGGGGCAAACTTAAGAGGCTTCCCGCAAAAAACCTTCTTCTTTTCCTGATAATACAGAACCGAAAAAATGCCTTACTTTGCCCCGCCTTGACCGAAATTTCTACTCACTTAAAAATTCCAATCATGATAAAAATTCTCGCCAACGACGGTATTCACCCAGATGGGCAGCTTTTGTTAGAAGAAGCCGGGTACCAGGTCGATCTCGAAAAAATTCCGCAGGATGAACTTCCCAAAGTATTACCCAATTACGACGTGATCTGCGTTCGGAGTGCAACCAAGGTAAGGAAGGATTTGATTGATGCCTGCCCTAACCTGAAGATCATCGCCCGCGGTGGTGTGGGCCTCGACAATATTGATGTGCAATACGCCCGGGACAAGGGGGTGCAGGTGTACAATACACCCAAAGCATCTTCCCGGTCGGTGGCCGAGTTGGTTTTTGGTCATATGCTCGCTTTGTCCCGTCAGCTGCACTGGTCCAACCGGATCATGCCGGAAAAAGGTGACAAGGATTTTAAATCTATCAAAAAAGCTACTTCCGGATTTCAATTATACGGTAAAACGCTGGGGATCATTGGCTTTGGGCGCATCGGCCAGGAGTCAGCCAAGATCGGTATCGGCATGGGGATGAAAGTAATGCCCTGCGATTTGGTCGTTAACGAAGCCGACATTGACATCAATGTATTCAAAAGCCAGGATGTCAGCCTTTCCGTTCACCTTGAAACCTCCAAATGGGACGATGTTCTTGCCAAATCAGACATTCTGACCCTGCACGTTCCCGGTGGTTCAAAGCCATTGATCGGAGAGGAAGAGTTTGCCAAAATGAAAAATGGCGCCATCATTATCAATACGGCCCGCGGCGGCACCATCAACGAAGATGCCCTGCTAAAGGCACTGGAAAGTGGAAAGATTGCCGGGGCTGGCCTCGATGTTTTTGTGGGTGAACCGACACCCCGCAAAGAATTGCTCAACCATCCCAAGATCTCATTGTCCGCTCACATCGGGGGA
>JBFIJS010000905.1:0-1849 GCA_041600595.1 Saprospiraceae bacterium
ATTCACCGATGCGCTCTACATACTTATCGGTCAGGTCTTTTAAGTGGCCTTTATCGGCATCTTTTGGTGGTTTGGTGGAGAAGTCGCTCAGTCTTATCATATTATTCAGGTTTTTATTTTTATAGCATAAAATGGCAGTTTTCAGTTTGTAGTGGGCAATGGGCAGTGGGCAGTTTTACAATAGATTCTAATTCAATGCTTTATATTTTTTTTTACAAAACTGCAATACCATGGCAAATTCAGGGTTTCGCTACGCTCAAACTGCCTACTGCCTATTGCCCCCTGCTAACTGCCCTTCCGTTCGGCTTCGATCTCTTTCATGATTTCCCGCACTTTATTTTTGACCTGAACCGAAAATTCCTTGTTCAGTATCCAGAAGTAATAATTTTTATCTTCCGATAAAATCTTTTTGACCGGGTGGCCGGTGTATTTCCCAAAATTAAAAACGACTTCGCCCTTGTCGTTGTATTTGAGCCGGTTGGTGATGTCGATGGTACGGATGTCCTGCGTGAAATCGTGCAAGGCCTGCATATCGTTGCGGACCGGTTCGGGGGTTACGTTGCCATCATCATCGATGTGATCCTGGCCTTCGTACATTTTCAATTGCCCTTTAAAGACTTCCACGGTAGCCCTGACATCGGCCATCGCATCATGGGCGTCTTCCATTTCCTGACCACAATAAAACTTGAGGGCTGCTCTGAGGTTGCGGGGTTCCATGCGGTAAAAAACCCTTTGCACGTCCACGAACCGGCGTTTATCGATATTAAAATCCATACCGACCCGGGCAAACTCTTCCATGAGCAACGGCACGTCGAAGCGGCTGATGTTGTAGCCTCCCAGGTCAGCATCGCCGATGAAGTCGTAAATTTCCTGGGCGACCATTTCAAACACGGGTTTGCGGGCCACATCTTTGGGGGTGATGCCGTGCACTTTCATCGCCTCCTCCCCGATCGGAATGCCGGGATTGATCAGGAGCTCCAATTCGGCGGGCTCACGGTCATCCGCAAAAAATTTCATCAGCGCAATCTGAATGATGCGGTCACGCATCACATTGAGCCCGGTCGATTCGATGTCAAAAAAAACAAGGTCTTTCTGTAGGTTGAATTTCATATCGTAGGTAGTGAATTCCGAAATGACTCCGGAACCGCAAATAGAACTGAAAAAGAAAACAGGCAGCCTGTTTCCTGTCATTCAGTTCATTGCTGTATTAAAAAGTCCTCCACGCCGGAGGTGTATTTTACTTTCATTTCTCCATTTTCGTCGCTGTAAATGAACAGACCCTCAATATCTTCCAGTTGTTCGGCGAGGGCCAGTGCTTCCTCTACGTCCATCAGCATAAATCCCGTGGCCAGGGCATCGGGATAACTGCAGTTTTCGGAAAAAAGAGAAGCGCTCAGGAGGTTGCTTTTTTCCGGGAAACCGGTTACCGGGCTGATAAAATGGCTGTATTTTTTACCGTCCACTTCGTAAAAATTGCGGTAATTCCCCGATGTAGAGACCGACATATTTCTCAGTTCAACGACCTGTTGGAAATCGGTTATGGCCGCATCCGAACTGGGTGTATTGATGCCAATCGTCCACCAGGTGCCGCGGGCGTTTTTTCCCCTGGCCCTCGATTCTCCGCCAATGTCCACCAAATAATTTTTGATTCCCTGGTTTTCCAGAAATTCACTGACCGCATCAATGCCATACCCCTGGCCAGTGCCACCGAAGTCTATTTTAACGTGAGGATTTTCCTTAGTAAGAACGGCATAGCCATTTTCGTCGATCATTTTCACCTTGTCAAATCCGACGTACTGCATAAGGGAGTCGATTTTCAGGCTGTCCACCTGTGTCACGGCCCTTTTGG
>JBFIJS010000906.1:0-1841 GCA_041600595.1 Saprospiraceae bacterium
GATGTGGATGTTTTGAAAAGAAGATAGATGTGGTGTCCGGTTGTTTATTTATCCCCCGGTTAAAACCGGAGGCTACAAGATGATAGATGTACTGTGATTTTTAAATTTTTACTATAACCAATTTTCGGCAGTACACAAGTTTTCAAATTTTGAGTATTTGGATATTCGGTGCTCCGCATTTCATAAATAACTTATGTTACACAGTACTGAATCTATCATACATGCGGCAAAATATCAAAAGATTCTGGTATTGGAATTTCTTCCGGCGTACGTTTCATCACTGTATCTGTCGCCTGGATTTTTAACTGGTGGTTGCAAAAAAAAGCACCCCGGAGTGTCGGGGTGCTCGAAACCTTTTTTTCACCAACTTAATTCAAAGATTTTTTCACCAGGTAAAAATCCATTTTTTCGTAGTTCTCTTTGTTGACGATCCGTTCCTCCATTTCCACCAATGTTTTTGGAGGGGGAACAATCGCTTTCTCACCGGGCCGCCAGTTGAGCGGCAGCGCACAGTTGTATTTATCGACCGTCTGCATGGCGACGAGCACCCGTTGAATCTCGTCCATATTCCGGCCCACATTCAGCGGGTAGTACATGATGAGGCGGATGATGCCTTTGGGATCAATGAAGAATACAGCCCGGACGGCAGCGGTGGTGCTCGCCTCAGGATGGAGCATGCCGTAGAGGTTGGCCACTTTCATATCGAGGTCGGCAATGATGGGAAATTCAAAATAAACATTGGTTTTCTCCTTCACATTGTTGACCCAGGCCAGGTGCGAATGGACACTATCGATACTCAGCCCCAGCAGTTTGACGTTGCGGTCAGCAAACCATTTTTTATTGACGGCAAAACCCGACATTTCCGTCGTGCAAACCGGTGTGAAATCGGCGGGATGGGAAAACAGGACGACCCAGTTTCCTTTGTTGTAATCGGATAATTTTAATTTTCCGACAGTTGTAAGTGCTTCAAAATCAGGCGCTTTCTCGCCAATTCTGGGCATTTGATGGATGGTTTGAGTTTCCATTTTTTTTTATTTGGTCCGCACACCAGCTGAGTTAAAAAATCCACTGGTGTGCGGAATAGTTGTGCTTATAATTCAGTGATTTGTTCGACAAACTCGGTCCTTTTGATAGAGGTTTTCGTGAGTTCTTCCCAACCACCGGGGATGTTCACCACTTTGTCAAAGCCCCTTGATTTGAGAATGGAAGCAGCGATGACAGAACGGAAACCGGTACCGCAATAGAGGTAGTATTTTTTGTTGCGGTCGAGTTGGTTCATTTTTCGGTTGATGAAATCGAGCGGGAAGTTTTTTGCACAAACGAGGTGCTCCGCATTGAACTCACTTTCCTTGCGCACGTCGAGCATATTCAATTGGTTACAATCAAAATAAGTAGCCAACTCGTGCGGCGTCAGTTCTTCGATCGTATCCACCTCTTCCCCGGCGGCGGCCCAGGTGCTGAAGCCACCTTTCAGGAACCCGATGGGGTTATCGTAACCTACCCGGGCCAGACGGTCCACGACCTCCTGTTCCCGGCCTTTGTCAGCAATGAAGAGGATGGGCTGTTTCAGGTTGGGAATGAGCGCACCGACCCATTGGGCAAAACTGCCATCGACACCGATGAAAACAGAGCCGGGAATAAAACCTTTAACAAAATCGGTCTTGGTCCGGGTGTCCAGCAGCAGGGCTTCTTCTTCGGTCCAGGCGGCCTTAAACGCCCGCAGGCTGAGGGGCTGGATACCCCGTTTGCGTACCACGTCCAGGCTCTCGTAGCCCATTTTGTTCATCATGGCATTTTTTGGAAAATATTGCGGCGGCTCCACCAGGCCGGTGGTCACTTCC
>JBFIJS010000907.1:0-1837 GCA_041600595.1 Saprospiraceae bacterium
AAATTTTCCCACATGCCGGTGTTGACGGTAAATTATATTTCTCCTCCGACGGGCAAATAGGCCTGGGTGGATTGGATATTTATTACACCGAACAAGATGAGGGAGGAACCTGGAAAACTCCTGAAAATATGGGCTACCCAGTCAATACCCTGTCTGACGATTTTGGGATCATTTTCAACGAGGAAGGTACCTGCGGGTTTTTCTCTTCCGACCGGGAAGGAGGTTTGGGCGGTGACGACGTTTACAGCTTCAAAAAAACAGCTATACCGGTCGAGGTGCTGGTCTACGATGAAAAAACCGACCTGCCGATCGAGGGTGCTGTGGTTGTAATTACCTGCGACGGCGACTCTATCCTGACCAATGCCGAAGGGAAAGTAAAGTTCGATATGAAGCTTAACGACTGCTGCAACCTCGAAGCCAGTATGGAAGAATACAATCCCAACACTTCTGAGGCTTGCACCAAAAATTTGACCCTGGCCGACAAACTCGAAGTCAAAATCCCACTCAGCCGCAGTGCCGAATTTGAATTGGAGGGGGTTGTTTTTGATGGTTTGACCAAACTTCCGATGGAAAACGCAACGGTCACTTTGGTAAATGATTGCGGACAGCCTCTGGCAGCTCCTTTTGTGACCACCACTACCGGACGCTACTATTTCAAGCTGGACCGGGATTGTTGTTACACCGTAAAAGCAACGCAAAACGGCTACTTCGCCGGTATTGCAGAAGACGTATGTACCCGCGGACTGGAAAACTCAGAAACCCTGGTGGAAAACCTCTTTTTGATGCCAACGACTACTGCTCCTTACGATCCGACACAGATTCCGGAGTTTACCAACGACGGCACCGGAGAGACAGAAACTGAACATACCTACTTCGACCGGGCTACCAGGATTTGGATGGACAAGGACACCCGACTGCCCGCTGATGGCAAATATGACGATGGTAAAACCTACGAAAAAGGCGTGTTGATCGATGACCAGCCAGACATTGGTTTTGTGCCTAAAGACAAGATCCAGGTAACCGGCATCGATGATGAAGGCAACCCGATCACCGAAGTGATCGAAACGCAGAAAAACCCGGATGGAAGTACTTCCATTCCTTATTTGCTGCATATCTATTACGATTTTGACCAGGCCACTATCCGGGAAGATGCGATCCCCGAACTGGAAAAACTACAAAAGATATTGGTCGACAACCCACAATATATCATTGAAATCGGATCTCACACGGATGCCCGGGGCAGTTACCACTACAACAACCGCCTGTCGCAAAGACGTGCCGATTCTGTTGTCAAATGGTTGGTCCTGAGAGGAATCGAACGGGACCGTTTGGTGGCCAGGGGTTACGGTGAAAAAGTAAACGTCAACAACTGTATCAACAACGTGCCTTGTTCGGAGGGCCAGCACCAAATGAACCGCCGTACAGAGTTCAAAGTGATTGGCTGCCGTGACTGCGACAAAGCCAACCAACACATTTCCACGGCCAACCCAAATGCCAAAGTTGACCGTTGCGACAGTTGTCCATTTTAAGGTGCATTGTTTTACTGAAATAAAAAAAGCCCTGTGGAATCCCCACGGGGCTTTTTACTTTTTATAAAAATCACATTTCTTTGCCGTATGAGCGCAAAAGACACATCAGCCAAAATTATCATAGCCATTGACGGCAGTTCTTCCACCGGTAAAAGCACTTTGGCCAAAACACTGGGCAAAGCACTTGGGTATGCCTACATCAGTACGGGCGACATGTACCGGGCAGTTACGCTCTTTTTTCTGGAAAACAACATCGACATCCATGACCCGGATGCCGTCCGGCAGGCCCTGAAAAAAATCCGGTTGAG
>JBFIJS010000908.1:0-1837 GCA_041600595.1 Saprospiraceae bacterium
GCTTCGAGGGTTTCTTTCTTGGTGACCAATGATACGTTTGCTTCCTTGATTTTTTTCTCAAACAACTGGATATCGAGCTTTTGCATTTCCAATTCTTTGGTCAAAGCCTCGTATTCGCGGTTGTTTTTTACGTTGTCCGATTGTTTGGTGTACCGTTCGATCAGTGCATTGGCTTCAGCGATGTTGGATTGGTAGCGGCTGATTTCCCCTTCCAGGTCTTCCACAGTTTCATTATTTCTACGGTAACGGGTTTCGAGGCCGGCTATTTCATCTTCGAGGTCACGAACTTCCATGGGAAGCTCGCCCTTGAGTATTTCCAGTTCATCTATCTGGGAATCAATGAGTTGAAGTTCGTAAAGGCTCTTGAGTTTTTCTTCAACGGTTAGTTCTGCCATAATTGATTGATGATTTATTGAATGATAATTGATGATTTGTGCCCGATAAAAAAGAGGGGGTTAATCACAAATCATAAATAATAAACAGGATTGGTGGTCACTTTTGAATTTTGGAGCGCAAAAGTAGGAAATTTTTCCCTGATAATCTCGAATAAAAGTTCAACCGTAAATTGCTCACTTTCAAAGTGTCCGATATCGGCGATCACGATTTGCCCATCGGCATCAAAAAACTCGTGGTACTTATAGTCCGCCGTAACAAATACATCGGCTTTTTGGCGGATGACCTGCGGCAGTAAGAAACTACCGGCACCACCACAAACTGCTACAGTTTGAACGGGTTTTCCCAACAATCGGGTGTGCCGCACACAGCCGGTTTTCATGGTTCGTTTGAGGTTTTGCAAAAAATCAAGTTCTTCCATTGGCTCCGGCAACTCACCGATCATCCCCGAGCCGACCCCGGCCGTCGGTCCCTCCAGCTGATGAATTTCCGTGTATGCCGCCGGTGCGTGTTCTTTTATTAATCCTGCGATGGCCGATTGAGCCCCGGAAGCAAAGGCTACTTCCAGTTTTTTTCCCTCGTAAAAGGTTTCATCCCGGTCGATAAAGACCTGATTTTCGCTGGAGTAATTAACGTTGGTTGCTCCTGCTTTGGGCAACGCCGTCAGGAGCTTGTTCACGGCTTCATGAGGTACGTAGGCCAATAATTTTTTCGAAATACTTTTGGGCAACAGGATACGGGTGTTTTCCAGCGCCAGGGTTTCTGCTATTTTGGCATTCACGCCTTGATGGTAAACGTTGTCCAGATTGGTATGAATGGCGTAGATACAGACGTCGTTTTTAATGGCTTTGATCACTGCGCGCTCTACGTAATTTTTCCCGTTTATTTTTTTCAAACCTCGGAAGACAATCGGGTGATGGGCGATGACCATATTGCAGCCTTTAGCAATAGCTTCGTCTACCACTGCTTCGGTCGCATCGAGGCTCAAAACGGCCCCGGTTGCTTCCCAGGCGGGATTGCCTGTGATCAGCCCGGCATTGTCATAACTTTCCTGATAGGATGGCGGGGCAATGGTTTCCAGATGCTGAATGATTTCTCTGACGGTTGGCATAGGCGTTATTTTCTTTTTTAGCGGTGCAAAATTTTCTCAAAATTAGCATAAAAAACTACCTTGTCGACCATTCAGGGCCGGTTACCGGAAGCTCTTAACAAAAATCCCGGAAAGAGCAACCAGTATCCGACCGGCTTATGTTTTTTGAGAAATCTGAAACGAAGTCCATTGCTGCTTTTAGCAATAAAACCCAACCCGAAAGGTGATCCGGGAAAAATGCTCTGCCTTTTCTCCATCATCTGCCTGTTAGGTCTGGAAATTCTACCGGGCATTCAATAACATGTAAAACCTTTTTATAACCTACTCATTACTGTGTAATTTAAGTATGTTTAA
>JBFIJS010000909.1:0-1836 GCA_041600595.1 Saprospiraceae bacterium
CTACCTGCACAATGGAACTTTTTATGCCAATCTGCTCAAGCTGACAGCCACAGGCGACCTGGTGTGGAACCGGGGCTTCGGAGAGCCTGCTGCCCCTCAGGCCAACCACGCCTATGGTGTGTTGCCTACCTCCGATGGCGGGTTTCTGCTCACCGGCTCGTCCACCAACCTGCAATCCAACTTTCAGGGGTCGCCAGATTTTTTTGTAGCCAAAACGGATGGTAATGGCGAGGTTGAATGGACCCGGGTGTTCGCAGGCAGCTTGTCCAATAGTTTTGAAAATGCCGTCAACGCCGTGGAACTTCCCAACGGAAATTTTGCCGTGGCCGGCGCCACCTCCTCCTTCCCAACGACGGGCTTCGTGCCAAATAAGTTTGTGGTTTTGGAAATAGATGGCATGGGAGGATTGGTCAAAACTTCCGGGTTTAATGGTGGCTCTTCCCACTATCCCCGCATAGTTGCTGATCCTTACGAAGGGGGCTTCCTGGTGAATGGTTTTACCAATTGGTCCGGCTATGGTGGAAACAGCAACCGCTTTGAGCCCATACTCATCAACACCGGCGAAGGGATGGCATTGTCCGGCTGTTTTGACAACGACCTGACCCTGTTGACGGTTACTGCCGATCCCGCTTTCGACCTGGTCGCCGATCTGCCCGGGCAAACAGGGTCGGGAGGTGAAATATTGCCAACTATCATTGATGACGCTGATTTCGGCCTGCGGGATTCCACGATCTGCGAGGCCAATGGATACACTGCATGTGACTTTGTCTCCTCGACCTCTTCCCTGGCACCCCTGGCCGCTTCGTTCGAGTTGTTTCCTAATCCAGTGAGTGCCGGACACCAGACCACACTTCGCTGGGAAAACGAAACCGTTCATGCTGTCAGCCTGTTCGATGTGAATGGAAGGCTCATTCAGCGGTTGGAGCCGGGGCCCGGAGCCGAAACAGTTAATTTGGAAATACCCCGGGCAGGGCTTTTCTTACTCCGGCTGCAGGTCGGTCAGAAGGTGGTCACTAAAAAAATAATCGTACAATAAAGTAGAACGTTGTCCTTTTTGTAGCGCAAAAAAGGACGACGTTATTTTTTTTGACTTTATCAAATGACAACCAAAGTCAAACCCCGACCCTGTGGATTTCCGCAGGTAGTAGGGCAGAGAGCCCGCCCTTTTCCCTTGCCGTCATGGTACAGATGAGACCATTGTTACACCGGGAGTTGCCGATAGAATTTCGGTAAATGGCGCGGTCACCACGATTTTTAATTCACGCCCTACGGGCTTATTCCCACATTAATTGTCAAAGCATCTCAAGTAGGTAATCAAAATGAAAATGCAAATAAAAATTAAAAATATTTACCTAAAAGCAATTGATAGTCAATAGATTAGGTAGGTGAAATCCGTTTTTTTATTTTCATTTTCATTTCAAAGGATATGAATAAAACCAACCAGCTCTTGCCATCGGGTAATGGTATCGGGTGCAGCCGGATTTTCGGGATTTTAACGAAATGGTAAATCTCTGGCCGCATGGTTCCTCCGGCAGTTTCCGTTTCGGCCTGCCTGAATGCAGCAGTGGGATGCCCGGTAGCTACCCGATCAGCTTTTCCTCTATTCGTTCTTGTATCCAGTCCCGGTGCAAAATGCCGGCGGCAGGAGGGAGTTCATTCTTTAACTTTTGGAGCTTTTCTTTTTCAAATGATTCGAGCCTGGCGATTTTCATGGTAAACGCAATAAACTTTTGCATCTGCGATTGCCGCTGGCGATCAAGTAAGGTGTTGCGGTGCAGGAAGATCCGGGTGGCTTCCAGGAACGAATGAAGGAGTTCCCACTGCTCCGTTTCGTAA
>JBFIJS010000910.1:0-1828 GCA_041600595.1 Saprospiraceae bacterium
AAAATACGATGTCCAGCCACTGACCGTTACCAACACGATTTGCATCGCTGTCGTTGATGGTATCAAGGTTGATTTTGTACATTTCCGATATCCCTTTGCCTTTCCGTTGTTGGAAACGGAGGGTGTACGGCTTGCTGACAAAAGGGACATTGCCCCGATGAAACTGGACGCTGTGACCAAGCGGGGTAGTAAAAAAGATTTTTACGATATGTATTACTTGTTTGAAGAATATACGCCCCGTCAAATCCTTGAATGGTACAGCCAAATGTTTCAGCACTCAACCAGTTTTCACGTCATCAGAAGCCTGACCTTTTTCGAAGATGCCGAAATGACGGAAATGCCTTTTGTTTTCGACCAAAAAGTAACTTGGCCAAGAGTCAAAGAAAGAATGGTTCAAGTCGTCCGGGAAAATTTTTGATCTATCTAATAAACAACCGAACCATGCCCAACCTCTCCCCGAAACATCAGGGCAGGCTCTCCCAAATAAAAATCCATCCGAGATCACGACGAAAATGTAGGGACGGGGAACCGAGGCCTTTCCGGCGACAACCACCGCATCGAGCAACTGGCGTGGATGCGCTGAGTCAAATCATGGACGACAAAGACTTAACTGGATCTCGGGGAAGCTTAAACTGAAGTAGTCACGACTTAATCTTTGTAGAAGCAACGAATAAAATTTCGCCCGCCGTTCCAGGGGAACGGCATCCCGGCAGAGTAGATACCGTTCCTCTGGAACGATTCCGAACATTCTTTGGCGTTTCTACAAAGATGCACCCCCTACGGGGTTTTTTACACAGCCTCATGGCCAACTGATTAATTTTAATTGTGAACATCTATAAAATCTTATTTTCGAGGGCATGAGCAATCCTATCGCTTGAATCCACCACCTTTGAAAAGCGCCCCCTCCGCAACCCGTTTCCCTAACGCTCCTCCCCACAAAATTCCTGACATGTTTTTATACATTTGCCATTCCTGGTTATGGCCTGATGCAGGCAGGAATTTTTCCATATCAAAACAACTACTTATGAAAAAACAGCTACCCATCATTTTTTTATTTTTTGCGCTTACGCTTCCCTGTTTTTTAACGGGACAAATCACCAGTCTGACCGATGCCCAGGGCTTGTCGGCGGGCACCTACACCTTTAATTTTGGAAACGGAGATTTTCAGGCCTACGTGGACGAGGACGGTTGGTTACTGTGGATGCAATACCACCATGCGGGAGGTACGAATCCGGGGTTGAGGGTCATTCAGCCCGGCGATGATTTGCCGGTTTTTGACGGCAGCCCGTTGGGGGCTGATTTTAGCACGGACGTCAGCAAGTGGGGACACGGGGCACAGACTTTTGCGGCCAGTATTCCGGATGGCGATCTGTGGCTCAGGTGGGAGGCGGAGACGTCCCATCACAACCGGAAGATACATTTTGAAAGTCCGGTGCTGGGCAGGTTTCAGTCCGATTCGGAGCCGTCCTTTACGCCGGAGATCACTTACAAGAATATTCACCGGCCGGATCATACGGCCAATTTGCCGGACAAGGCGACGACCGGCACGCCGAGCAACGGCGGCAATAACGTATTCCTGAGCGGTCCTTTCTGGCGCTTCAATACCTATTCGTGGGAAGTAAATTCCGGCGGGCGCTGGAATGTCGATGATGTGAGGAATGCGGATGGAACCCTGATTCTGGGAGAGCACAGCACCATCCACCGGGTATGGGTCAAGCCGGTTCCGTTCGATCCTTCCGTACTGGAGGCTGCCCTGAACGACCTGCAGGATCACATCAACGGACTGCAAACACTCACGGCCGAGGAGCTGAACCAGATCAAAAACACG
>JBFIJS010000911.1:0-1823 GCA_041600595.1 Saprospiraceae bacterium
CCGATGCATCGGGACGACGCCGCCCCTTAAAATCCCTTGAGGAGCACTTCCGGGTGTTGCAAAAAGAACGACTTTTCCTGCTCCGCATTTTTTAAACATACTTAAATTACACAGTATTAAATAATCGACCTTCAAAAAAAGCATAAAGCGTTGATTTATAAATTATTGCAAAACTACAATACCGAAACAAGTTTGGGGTTTCGTTGCACTCAAACTGCCGACTTAATTGCTGCCGACTACTCATTTTGACTGTTCTATCTTTTTTTTCAAATCTGCCTCCCAGGCGAGGTAGTATGGCCGGAGACTTTCATCAGAATCGTCAGGTTCAAATACTTTCACGGTCTTTCCACCTTGCATGGCTTCCGACAGTGAGCTGTAGATACCGGTTGCGACACCCGCCGCTTTGGCAGCACCGGTGGCTCCGGTTGTTTCCAACAGTTCAATCTGCACACCCAATGTATTGGCAATAGTCGTGGAAAAGATGCCTGATTGAAAGAGATTGTCGTTTCCAGCCCGCATAACTTGTACCTGCAGGCCCATTTCCCTTAAAATATTCACGCCGTAAACGAAAGAAAAAGCAATGCCCTCCAGAGCAGCCCGGTAAAGATGAGATTGGGTATGGCGGTTGAAATGCAACTGTTCGACCGAAGCGCCAATGGTGCGGTTGTTCAGCATTCGTTCGGGGCCATTACCAAACGGGAAAACCCGCAGGCCGTCCGACCCGACCGGAACGGTTCCGGCTGCTTGCTCCATTTCTGCGTAACTGACCTGCTTTCCGGCAACGTTTTTTCGCATCCAGGCATGCTGGATACCGGTTCCGTTGATGCACAATAAAATTCCAATACTTGGTTTTTCGGCGGAATGATTCACATGCACAAAACCATTTACCCTCGAAGACGGGTCATAAATCGGCTGGTTTACCACCCCGTACACAACGCCGGAAGTGCCACCGGTCGCCGCTATTTCACCTGGTTCTAAAACATTGAGAGACAGGGCGTTATTAGGTTGATCACCGGCTCTGTAAGCAACTGGTGTTCCGGCCGCTAACCCGATTTCTGTTGCTACCTTCGTTTGCAATACGCCTTGTAAGGAAAAAGTTGGCGCAATAGCCGGCAACAAACTTTCCGGCAAACCAAAATGATCCAGCAACAAATCAGCTGCTTTGTTTTTCTTGAAATCCCAAAGAGTTGCCTGGGAGAGTCCGCCCGGGGTAGTCACCAATTCGCCGGTCAGGCGCATGGCGATATAGTCACCAGGCAACATCATTTTGTACACTTTTTCAAAAATACCCGGTTCGTTTTCTTTCACCCACCGGAGCCTGGCAGCCGTAAAATTTCCGGGAGAGTTGAGCAAATGGGCCAGGCATTTATCCCGGCCAATTGCGTCAAATGCCTGATTACCAATATCTACAGCCCTGCCATCGCACCAAATGATGGAGGGACGCAGCACCCGGAAATTTTTATCAACCAAAACCAACCCGTGCATTTGGTAAGAAATACCAATTCCCCTGATATCTGCCGGATTCACCTCCGTAGCAGCAAGTAATTGCCGGGTAGCGATCACTAAATTGTCCCACCACGTTTCGGGATGTTGTTCCGCCCAGGTCGGTTTCGCAGCAATGATTTCCATTTCTGCGGCAGGAGACTGCACGACCCAGCTTTTGCCACTGTCAACTTCTACCAAAGAAGCTTTGATGGAAGAAGAACCAATATCATAGCCAAGTAAAAACATGAAATATCTTTCTTTTAAAATGGATAGCCACGGCGTGAACCGGGAAAAAGTGGAGTACCCGTCGTCATTTTGCAAAACAATGACTTGAGCAC
>JBFIJS010000912.1:0-1816 GCA_041600595.1 Saprospiraceae bacterium
GGTCTGCCACCAGATGCCATACTGATGGATGACGTCGTGCTCCCGGATGGCGTAACCCGCCATCTCGTATCGTTTGCCGATCAGGGACATGCTAAGCGTAAACAGGATGATCCACAGCACGAATCCACCGTAGCGAAATACGCCCAATACCGGCGAAGCAGTGAAGAAAAAAATGGTGGCCCCGACCAGCAGGAACCCAAATAAGATACTGGTGCCGATGTATTCCGTGGTTTTGTAGGCCCGGGCGAGCTTTTTATATGCCACCTGTTGGACGGTGGGCAATTGTTGGGTATCTACTGGCAGGTTTTCGAAGACCATAGAATTAAGTACTGTGTAACAAAAGTTTCTCTAAAATTTCACTGATTCATGTGGGCCGGAAATTTCACCTTATCATTGAGGCAGCCAACTGCTCGGCCCAACGGGGTTTTAAGGGGCGGCGTCGTCCCTTAAAACCCTTTGAGGCAGGCTTTCCGGCTGTTGCAAAAAGAACAACTTTCCCTGCTTCGCATTTCATAAATAAATTTCTGTTACACAGTATGAATTATGCTGATGTCTTTTTATTTTAAGAAATGCAGGTAATGGGGATGTCTTTCCACGGAGAATGCCAGGTTGTCCGGCAAACTGGTGCCTGAAAAGTAAAGTTAGCGCAAAAAAAGAAGGATGGAACTATCTGGGAAAATTTCTGTGTCGGAGCAAGGGGAGTGTGTCCTGTCAAACTCCCCTCATCAATGGGGTATTCACAAGGCACAGCGAAAGTTTTTGTCCAACCGGCTAAAGTTGGCAGGGAAATACCACAATGGAGGAAAAGAGTTGGTTCCGGTATAGTAATTTTTATAATTTGGCCGCTAGCTGACATCCGTTAATGTGGCTATTTGCGGCTTCGTTTTATCCGGTATGTTACTTTTGTTTTTTTCCTTTGATGTTAGCAAACGTTATTTTTTGGGTGTTGTGGGAGCGAATCAGTAAAAACGGTGCGACTGTTTTCTTCCTGCTATTACCCAAAAAGATGAAAAAATCACTGAAAAACCCAGTCCCTCTTGTCACTAAACTCAACAGACCTGATGACTTTATTTAAAAAATACCTTCCCCTGCTTGCCCTCGCTATTTTGTTTTGCACGCAAGCCATAGCACAAAGCTCTCATAGCCTGGATGCCGGACTGGACGCCACTCTGCTGGGGGCCGGTGGCCTGACATTTGGCCTCGGTTTTCATTTGTTGAAAAAAGTGGAGCCCATGACGGAGGAAGAAATAAAAAAGCTGGATCCGCTGCTCGTCAACCCTGTGGACCGGCCAACGACCCAAAACTGGAACCTGAAAGCCCATAAAATAAGCGATATCACCCTGCAAACGTCTTTTTTTTCCCAGTTTGCTCTCGCTTTCGATAAACATTCCCGCGATGAAGCCGGCACCATCGGGGTGATGATGGCTGAGGTAGCCCTCCTCAACAACGGCATCACCAACATCATTAAAGGAACTGCCAAACGCCGTCGGCCTTTCACTTATAATCCGATGGCCCCGATGGAAAAGAAAATGGAAAAAAACGGCCGCTATTCTTTTTTCTCCGGGCACGCCTCCAATTCTGCGTCCTATGCCTTTCTGACCGCCAAGGTCTTCACCGACAATAACCCCGGCTCTAAATGGAACCCTTATGTCTGGACGGCCGCCGTCTCCCTGCCCGCCGTTACTTCTTTTTTACGGGTAAAAGCAGGTAAACATTTTCCGACAGATGTCATCGTCGGGTACGCCGTTGGTGCCACGATCGGGTTTCTCGTCCCGGAATTGCACAAACTTTGAGCCTCGCACCTGAATACCGTGTA
>JBFIJS010000913.1:0-1815 GCA_041600595.1 Saprospiraceae bacterium
CCCGGACATTTTTTTTCCTGGTTTAATCGGTTAAAATAAAGAACAGACTTTATTCTGGCATGAGAGATAAAATAATCGCATCCCTGCAACGGGTGTTCGAAACGGAGGAAAAATATGAATTGGCAGCCATCTTAAGGGATCTGCTCGACTACCTGGCGACGGAACTGGATTTCGACTTTTCCAATGACAAAGATGTAACCACGCATTATGGGAAAGCACTCAATGCCCGGGCATCGGCACAGGGGCTGCGATATCCTTTTCGCACCAAAAAATATTTGATTGCTACCCTCAATGCCCTGCAAAACCCCAATGTCAAGGAAGTCCTCTATCTGGGAACCGGACCTTTCGCTCCATTTTTTATATTTCCACACCTTTTGGGAAAGACCAAAGCACGTTTTACCCTGGTAGAAGTCAATCCCTATTCCGTAGCCGTTGTGAAAAAACTAATTGAACGGCTTGAACTTTCTGACTATGTCATTTCTATTTTGCAGGAAGATGCGGGAATCTGGAAAGTGGATCGTGCGTACGACCTCGTCACTTCCGAAATAAATGATGTCGGGATGAAAAGGGAAGATTCCTTTGAAGTCTTCAAGAATATTTTTCAGCAATTGCCGAACGCCAGATACATCCCCAAGAACATTTTTCTGAGGATGAAAGCGGAAGATCAGATTAGCGACTACGACTCCCTGCTCGAAGCCTACGCCCGCGGCTACCTTCGGTCAGATTGCCCCTACCCGCGGGAATCAAGGCCCATGCTGCAAACCAGGGTGCAGGTTGATGATTCCGTGTTTTTGGAGCCCGATGAGTCGGTAATCACCAAATCCGTTTATTTTTACAGCCTTTAAATGGTTTGGATTAAAGAAAAACACCAAACAAGTAATTAAAAAATTTCCGTTTATGATACAAACGCTCAGTGCGCAACAGGATTGGTGGTCGAACCTGGAGATACAATGGAAAAAAGCGTTTAATGAATCGTTTTTTCAAAAAGCCCCCATTGAAGATATGCCTGATGAAAAAGGTTTTGCAGATCTGTTCAGTTGTCCGAATTTTAGGTTTGCGGGCCCCAAGTCTTTTTTCCCCAACCTAAGCTTTGAATTAAGTAATCTGACAGGCCTGGAGGTTATGCACCAGGCAGAGTTGATCTCAGTTAGTTTTAACCAAATTGCCGACGTTGGGCCTCTTTCTCAGTTGGTCAATTTGAAAAGCTTATTCCTAAATGACAATAACCTGGAGAGTCTGGAAGGACTGGAAGGACTGACCAAAATAACGACTCTTTATTTATCCAATAATCGTATTAAGTCGTTGAAGCCACTGGAAAAAATGGATAACCTGCAAGTTGTGCAGTGTTCCCACAATAAGCTGGCTTCTTTTGCGGGCTTGCATACAGGAAACACGGAAAACCTGGATCACTTCATCGGGCTTCCCAATCGGGTCACTCAATTAGAAATTGACCGTTTGCAAAACGAACTGCGGGTCAGGGTACTCACAGGTTGATCTTTGTCGGCAATTTTACGCATCTTTCCGCAGGGGATTAAACTAATAAACCAGATCAAACCATGGAAACTGTTATGCTTTACCCCGCCGCTTGTAAATTACCATTTCGATTTGACACTAAAAGATTGGCTGCCGACCTTGAATTAGTAGACCAGGATTTGTGGATTGATCATTACCGAGGTGAAAATTACACGGGTAGTTGGAGTGTGGCAGCCCTGAAGTCGGTTGGAGGACACCCTACCGTCATATACGCATCGCCGGCCCCCACCAGTTCAAACTTTTACCAAAACGCTCCTATTCTGGAAAAATGTACTTATTTCG
>JBFIJS010000914.1:0-1813 GCA_041600595.1 Saprospiraceae bacterium
GAAAAGCTGTGTTTGCCCGGCGGTATATTTATCTCAGATAAGGTGTATGATTACGTCAAAAACCTGAACAACATACAAACGAGGTCAATCGGACCTTTTAAGCTTAAAAATATAACGAAGGAGGTAGAAATATTTGCGGTCACAAACGAGGGGGTTATGGCTCCTCCGCCCGGTTATTACTATAAGATCAATCCATTCGGGAAAGCTCCAACAGCGCCAGCCATCCCAGCTAAGCCGGCTCGCACAACAACTGTAACACCACCAGTTCGTGCCCAAACCGTTCGCCGGGATAACGTCCGCAAAACGGGACGCAAAAGAAAATTTGCTGCCGGACTGCTGGCTTTTTTCTTTGGGGTATTTGGGGCACATCGATTTTACCTTGGCCAGCGCGAGTTGGGTCTTATTTATCTGGGAGCTACATTAACCGGAATGTTTATTCTGAAAGGATTAGATTTTTTAATACCAATTGTAGCGATCATAGGTTTTGTGGATGCCCTGTTGCTCTTTACCATGCCGAGCCAGGATTTTAATGCAAAATATAATCAGGATGTGCAGCAGGAGAAGCCTGCTCAACACGTAGAAAGGAAAAATGAAACGATCACTCGTCCCACCGAGCAGCCCCAACAAACAGTAAACCCGGTTGAGTTGGAGTTTGAAAAACTATGGACAAAAGCCAGGGCCGAGTATCAGGAATACGACTACGCAGAAGCAATTGCGATTTTGAAACAGGCCCTGGAAATAAAGCCAGATCATTCAGAGGCGCATTTTCTCATGGCCTGTTGTTATTCTATCAATGAAAATACCGATAAAACGTTGTACCACCTCGATGCTGCCGTAGCATATGGCCTGACCGATATCGACCGAATACGAACCCACCGTGACCTGGCCTACCTGCGCATGCAACCAGTTTTTGAATCGTTTGTGAACAATGGTTTCCGGTTGATAAAAGAACTTCCGGAGCCCGTTGAAGATCTGTTGCAATCGGAAGAAACTGTATCTCCGGACCTGCTGGAGCAACTGCAAGAATTAAAAAAAATGCGGGATGAGGGCCAACTGACAGAAATTGAATACATGCTGCTGATGAAAAAATTAAACAAATGATATACACAGCACACTGAGCCTGCCGCCCTTTTAGATTGGGTTGTGCTTCTGGGGCGAGCCGGCCTGCATCCTGTTACCCTCCACCGTGAAATGGATCCTCCCTTTTTAGTCAGCCTTTCAACTCTTGTACATCCCTCTGCAGGACTTTAACTAAGTCACCAAAAAAATCTCATCCAGAAAAAACAATTTTGAGAATGTTAGCCGTCCCGATTTTTTAGAACACTTCAATTTATTATTTTTGCTGTGTTAGCAGTCCTCTTTGCCATCCCTGGCAATCCTGCTAACGCCTTCTCGGAGCGTTTTTGAATAGTGTAACCCTCGTTTTTCGGGGGTTACATTTTTCTTTTGTGGCTTTTCGGCCCCCACTGAGGATTGAATACACCCCTACTGACGACTATGTAAATTCCCCCTCAGTCTGAGTGTTTCAGGAAATTACCCGCAGCAAATTTTGTGAAAAGGACGAAAAACTGGCTTAAAAAGTTCATCAGCCCGGACGGGATATGGGTATGGGGAAGGACTGCATTCTGTGACTGGGAAACAGTGGGCCATACAAATCCATCACGTGAAAACTGGATTCACTTTATTGGAATCAAAAACTTATGATAAATGTGTTGGAAGATTGTCAGGAGTCGCCCCGGCTGTCCGGCAACATGTCAAAAAAAAAACGGAACGCCACTTAAGTGGAGTTCCGTCTGCGTTTTAGTAGCCCCGA
>JBFIJS010000915.1:0-1809 GCA_041600595.1 Saprospiraceae bacterium
GAATGAAGCACTGTCCAGCCGAGGGCATTCAGGATGTTTTCAGGAAAAAGTTCGTATAGGAGATTCATGTTATTGATGCTAAATTAAAATGGCAACAGGGAGAGGCCGGAGGCTCACCGCTGGTCTTTTTTTTCCATTTGTTCAATAAGGGCTTTGATCTGGTCCAGTTCTTCTCTGGAGGCCTGATGGTTGCCGAGGGCCTGCATGACCAGGCTCGTGGCGGAGCCTCCGAAAACATTGTCGACAAATTTTCCCAAAAGGTCCCGCTGGGTATCGACCTGGCTGATGGCCGCTTCATAGATGTGGCTGCGGGCATCCGTATTGCGGGTCAGCAGCTGTTTCTCCAGCATGATTTGCATCAGTTTAAGGGTGGTGGTGTAGCCGGTCTCTTTTCGTTTATTGATTTCATCATTGACAAAACGGACGGACGACGGGCCATTCTCCCAAAGGACTTTGAGGATCTCCAGCTCGGATTCTGTTGGCTTAGGAATTTTTTGATTTGACATGGACGTGTGATTTTTTTAATAATAATTGCCCGCCAGTGAAGGACGCAAAATGACGGCGAATCGTTGCACGAATTGTTTCGTAGTGCAATTCTATACGAATCTGTTCGTAAAAACAATTTTTTGTACGATTTTTTTCGTAAATACTTTGAAAGCCTTGTTTTAGCAGGAGAAGCAGCATGCCAGGGAGGGGGGCGGAGTGGAATCCCGAGGGCATTTGTGTTTATGTAACCATAGTTACAGGAGAATTAGAAAAAGAGGATGATCTTTGTGGCTGATCAAAAACAAAATGTAAATTATGATTGAGTTTATTTCACAACCGTGGCCCTGGTATGTTGCCGGGCCGCTCATTGCCCTGACCATGTTTTTGCTGCTCTACTTCGGCGGCAACTTCGGGGTGTCGGCCAATTTAAGGACGATATGTGCAGCTACTGGAGCTGGCAGTAGTTGCGACTTCTTTGATTTCGATTGGAAAAAACAGATTTGGAACCTGGTTTTTGTCCTGGGAGCGGTAATCGGTGGCTTTGTTGCCTATCAATACCTGACCCCGGATCATTCTGTGCAACTGAGTCAGAATACAATTGACAGCCTGACAGGAATCGGATTTGCCAACCCCGGTGCAGAATACCTGCCCCCGGAAATTTTCAGTATGGACAAACTGACCTCTCTGCCCGGCCTGGCCATTCTTTTACTGGGAGGCTTCCTGGTTGGTTTTGGTGCCCGCTACGCAGGGGGCTGTACTTCCGGCCATGCGATCAGCGGGCTGAGCGACCTGCAGGTGCCCTCTTTGATTGCGGTCATTGGGTTTTTCATCGGTGGTCTGGCCATGACTTATTTTATCCTTCCAATCATCTTCTAAAAAGACAAGTTTTTGTCACTTGATTTTAATCATATGAAATATCTGAAGTTTCTTTTAGCCGGTATTTTTTTCGGAATTGTTTTGGCGAAAGCCGAAATCATTTCCTGGTATCGCATTTACGAAATGTTCCGTTTCGATGCTTTCCATATGTATGGTGTCATCGGCTCGGCGGTCGTGCTGGGTATTATTGCCGTACAAATGATCAAACGGTCAAAAATGAAAGATATGTACGGCAAGTCCATTACGTTCAATCCAAAAGACATGAGCATCGCCCGTTATTTAATCGGAGGTACTTTCTTTGGACTTGGCTGGGCGTTGGTCGGAGCTTGTCCCGGACCAATGTTTATTCTTTTGGGATACGGATATGTACCCATACTGGTCGTCATCGCAGGGGCCGTTTTGGGTACTTATGTTTATGGGCTGGTTCGTAGTAAATTGCCTCATTAA
>JBFIJS010000916.1:0-1807 GCA_041600595.1 Saprospiraceae bacterium
ATTT
Organism: Saprospiraceae bacterium; assembly: GCA_041600595.1. Taxonomy (GTDB): domain Bacteria; phylum Bacteroidota; class Bacteroidia; order Chitinophagales; family Saprospiraceae; genus UBA6168. The sequence continues at coordinate 5 of JBFIJS010000916.1, forward strand.
GCATGCTTTCGGAAAGGTTTGGTCCGGCAGCGACCGTAAAGCCCGTAAATTCCGGGGCCGAAAAATCAGTGCCGTTCGCATTTTTCAAACGGAAAGTCACTTCCAGAGAGCCATTTAAAAAAACTTCTTTCGAATCGCAGTACGCGGCAAAATTTACCACTGGCTGGGCATGGGACCATAAGGCGGATACGCAAAGCGATATGGCCAATAAAATTCCATTGAAATGTTTTTTATAAAAAATGGATAAAGACATGCTTGACAATTTAATGATCGCCCGGCACCATCCGGGAGCGTATTCGTACAGCGAAGCTAAACGGTTGCAAATATAGGTCAGTACACCGTAACAATTATGGCTCCTTGTAATACCCTGATTAGATCCGTTGCCGATCGGAGGTTCATTTTTTAGAATAAAAAAATGTTTCGTTATTGTGGAATTATCGGGAAAATTGAGCGTAGCTACTATTTTTAACTTCGTCAGATCAGTTCCTTAAATCAGCCAATCAATCCAAACCTTTTACAGCATGCAAAGACGATCCTTTATCAAAAACAGCCTGACCACCACTACGGCTATTGCCGTTGCCGGGACCACCCTTTCTGCCACCCAAAAAGGGCAAACCAATCAGCACCAATTTAAGCTGAAATATGCACCTCACCTCGGCATGTTTAAAAACAGTGCCGGCGACGATCCAATCGATCAGTTAAAATTCATGGCCGACCGGGGGTTTCGGGCGTTTGAGGACAACGGCATGATGGGCCGGGAGCCAGCCCTGCAGGAAAAAATGGCTGCAGCAATGGCCAGCCTCGGAATGGAAATGGGGGTCTTTGTCGTCGCCTTCGACCAGTGGCCCCTCTCGACCTCGCTGACTTCTTTTGATAAGGAGTGGAGGGAAAAGTTTGTGAAAACCTGCCAGGATGCGGTGGCGGTGGCCAAACGAGTCAATGCGAAGTGGATGACGGTAGTGCCCGGCAATTTTGACCGCCGGCTGCCCGTGGGTATTCAAACCGCCAACGTGATCGAAGCCCTTCGCCGGGGGGCAGCTATTTTTGAGCCCCATGGCCTGACGATGGTGCTCGAACCACTTAGTGATACGCCCGACCTTTTTTTAAGGCATTCCGATCAGGCGTACATGATCTGTAAGGCCGTCAACAGTCCGGCCTGTAAAATCCTCTTTGATATTTATCACCTGCAAAAGAACGAAGGCCGTTTGCTGTATAACATCGACCTGTGCTGGGACGAAATCGCCTATTTCCAGGTCGGTGATGAACCGGGACGCAAAGAACCGACTACCGGAGAGATCAATTATAAAAACGTGTTTAAACATATTCACGAAAAAGGATTTTCGGGCATTGTCGGGATGGAACACGGGAACTATACCGCGGGTCAGGAAGGGGAGGAGGCGCTGATCCAGGCTTATACGGAGGTCGATGATTTTTAAGAAATAAACCGGTGCGGGCGAAGGGTTGGTATTGTTTCCTGGTCTGATGTTAGGTAGCAGGTTCGGCCATCTTTTTTTGCATTTAAGGCGATTAAGAAGCGTTTTGCCTTCTCATTCGTTTAAACGGCACGAAAAGAAACGCCCCGGAGCGACTGTCTTTTCCTAATTTCGCAGCTTTATTACTCTGTAATAAAAGTTATTTATGAAATGCGGAGCAGAGAAAGTTGTTCTTTTTGCAACAGCGGGAAAGCCTGCCTCAAAGGGTTTTAAGGGTCGGCGTCGTCCCGATGTATCAGGACGCCGCCGCCCCTTAAAATCCCGTTGGGCCGAGCAGTTGGCTGCCTCAATGAATGGTAAAATTTCCGGC
>JBFIJS010000917.1:0-1795 GCA_041600595.1 Saprospiraceae bacterium
GGCCGCAATTCCGTTATAAACGGCAAAACAAATTCCGACCCAGTCCGCACCTTCATTATAAGCGGCGGAGGTGGTATCGGACGATCCGTAAATGTGGCTGGTGACGGCAGAGGTGGTATAAATCCACATGGAAAAAAGCGCAAACCAGGAGAAAAACTGCACATAGGCCAGTTGTTTCATGGTTTTGGGCATATTCAGCAAATCCGCCATGATCGTGGTGAATCCGCTCTCCTTACCTCCTTTCCGAAACATGCCCGCCAGCAGAAACAAGAGGCCCGCAAGGCTGAGCCCGAATGAAAGGATAAAAAGATCTTTTTTCAGATCCTGGCTGAAAAACCAAAGGTTTAACAAAATACCCAGGGTGATGAAGAGGAGGCCGTATTTGTTCATCTGTTTGACGGTCCGGTTCTTGTCGCTTTCACTCAAAACTTCCTCTTCGTGTTCTTCAACTCCGTCGTAGGCGGCCAGCTCTTCGGGGGAGTATTCAAAAGATTTCAGTACCGTCCAGAGTACAGCCAGCAAGAAAATAGCGCCGCCGGCATAAAAGGACCATTTGACGGAGTCCGCAATCATTCCTTCCGGGGCCTGGTTGTTGACCCCCAGCCAGTTGGTCATCATCCAGGGCAGGGCAGATGCGACGACCGCACCAACTCCAATGAAAAAGCTCTGCATGGCAAAACCTGTGGTCCGCTGCTCGTCCGGTAAATTGTCACCGACAAAAGCCCGGAAAGGCTCCATGGAGATATTGATGGAGGCATCCATGATCCAGAGCATTCCGGCTGCTACCCACAGGGCCGGGGAGTTGGGCATAAGGAATAAGGCAATGGAAGCCAGAATGGCACCCACCAGAAAAAAAGGACGCCGGCGGCCCAACTTATTCCAGGTCCGGTCGCTCAGGTAGCCGATGATGGGCTGGATCACCAAACCGGTAACCGGGGCGGCTACCCACAGGATGGGAATGTCCTCAATATCGGCACCAAGTGTCTCAAAAATGCGGCTCACGTTGGCATTCTGGAGGGCAAAGCCAAACTGGATACCCAGAAAGCCAAAGCTCATGTTCCATATTTGCCAGAATGATAGACGTGGTTTTTGTTTAGGTGAAAAAGATTTGGCTTCGTTTGTCATTTTGATAAGGTGTTTTTTGCGGAGCAAGGTAACAGAATTATTTTTTCTAAAAAAAACTACGCAAATCACTATTCGGAAATTACCGGGATGAATTAAAAACAAAGGCCCCTAAAAGATTGAAAAAGAATCTTTTAGGGGCCTGGTTGGACTTTGGCAGATCGGTGGTCCGTCGGTTATTATTCCCGTACACCCAACTCCGCTCTGGTCTTCGGTACGTTGTGAAAGCGTTCGAGTTTTAGCGAAATGTCGGTCGTTGTAAATTTTTCGGTTCCGACCCAAACCATGACTTCCTCGCTGTTGCCCATCTGTAGTTTCCATTGACGGTCGTCTCCTTTGAGTTTTGAGTCCAGATTGACCTGGCCTGCCTGACCATCAAAGTACCAGGTACCGGTGCTGATAGGTTCGTCCCAGAAACCATATTCATAGGTTCCGTCTTTGCTGAATTTAAACCACGTACCCTGATTGGCCCGGGTGGCAGGTACGTCCTTGATCCGGATCAGTGACCAAACGGCCCAGACATCAGTCGTCAGTACCCTGACAACCCGCTCTTCCTGTGGCGTTTGTGGATTGGGGATGGTTTTGGCCGGGGGAATGGGGTCGACGATTTTGATCGGATTTTCTCCAATAGCGGTACTCAGCGCATTGATTGGCTTTTCGGCCAGCATCGGAC
>JBFIJS010000918.1:0-1794 GCA_041600595.1 Saprospiraceae bacterium
AACGTGATATCAGATATTCGCAGAGGCGTCGAGTTCAGGGGGATCAACGTTTGGATTTTGGTATTCGCCATCATGGTGGCATCTATTGGGTTGAATGTCAACTCTGCTGCGGTAGTCATCGGAGCGATGTTGATCTCCCCGCTTATGGGCCCGATCATGGGTATCGGCCTGGGGTTGGGAATCAGCGATCTGTTATTGATTAAAAAAGCAGCGACCAACCTCGCCATCATGGTCATTATCAGTATTTTGACCTCCTGGTTTTATTTTTTCATCAGTCCACTCGCAGAAGCACAATCCGAGCTACTGGCCCGCACCACGCCCACCATCTGGGATGTCTTTATTGCCCTGTTTGGAGGTTTGGCCGGAATTGTTGCCGCAGCCTCCAAAGAAAAAGGAAACGTGGTGCCGGGTGTAGCCATTGCTACGGCCTTGATGCCTCCTTTATGTACCGCCGGGTTTGGATTAGCTATTGGAAACATGAACTATTTCCTGGGGGCTTTTTACCTGTTTTCCATCAACACCGTTTTCATTTGCTTCTCAACGCTTTTGATTGTTCGTTTTTTACGGTTTGGCGAAGTCGCATTCGTAAGTCCGGAGGTGAAAAAGAGGGTCAGGATGGCCATCGGAATTTTCATTTTCGCCATGATCCTTCCGAGTATTTACATTGCCCGCAATCTGGTTTTGCAAACACTCTATCTGAAAGATGTCGACAAGTACATACGGTCCGTTTTCGATTTTCCAACAACTGAGGTACTGAAATACGAAACCATCGGAGAAGGCGAAGAAAAAGAGATCGTTGTATCCCTGATCGGCGACCCACTCGATGCCAATACCATTGCCAACCTGAGGAATCAACGGAGTAATTATAACCTCCAGCAGGTAAAGCTTACCGTTAAACAGGGCTCCAAAAACATTGATGCGGACGATATTAAATCCCAGGTACTCGAAGAATACCTGACCCGCAACCTGGACAGTCTCCGCAATAAAGAAGCGCAGATCAGTTTCCTGAAAAAAGAAATCTACACCCTGAGAAGCAGGGAATTACCCATGACCAAAATTGCCAAAGAAGCAGCCATGTTTGATAATAACGTTCAAAAACTAAGCATACAACTGGCTGTTTATTACGACGTTGAAGGGAATCCGGTCGATACGGTGCACCTTGCCCTCACCAAGTATAACAAGCCCCCAAAGGCAGCTACCGTACAGCGTTTTGAAAGTTGGCTAAAAACAAGGATTGAAGCGGACAGCGTCCGGGTGGTGGTCGAATAGACTGGAAACTCTTCTAAACCACCGTTTTCAAAATGCTCCTTTCAGTCAGGCATGATTTACACCGGCAGGAAAGGCCCGGTCTTATAGAACGATTCCATATTTTTGCCGATATGAAATCGCTCATGATCAAAAATGTTCTCCTATTATGTTTTGCTGTTTTTCTGTCGGAAAACAGTAATTGTGCCCTTGGGTTGCCGCCAGGTTTTGCCGCCATGCAAATTGCCGATGGCCTCGATCCGGTTTGCATGACACTCGCTCCTGATGGCCGTATTTTTTTTACAGAAAAAAACGGCCGCGTCAGGATCGTAGAGAACGGCCAGATACTCAACGATCCATTCATTGAATTTGAAGTAGATAATTTTAATGAACGAGGTCTGAGTGGCATTGCCATCGACCCGGACTTCCCGGGAAGCCCCTATGTTTATCTCTATTATACCGTGCCGGGTGCCAACCATAACCGCCTGAGCCGATTCACTGCAGCCGGCAATTTTGCCTTGCCCGGCAGTGAGGAAATCTTACTGGAAC
>JBFIJS010000919.1:0-1774 GCA_041600595.1 Saprospiraceae bacterium
AAAAGTGTTGGAACCTCGTTCATCAGGCGAAACTGAAAGGAGGTAAACGCCATTTCCCCTTTCTCCAGACGGCGGATGATGCTTTTGCAGTAGAAGTGATAAATGCTCAACAACAACAGCAGTACCAGTTTGATATGCATCCACCAGTTTACCGACAACCATTCCATGCCGTAGAGGTAAATAATTCCCAATCCACAGACCCAGGTAATCACCAGGGCAGGATTGCAGATGATCTGATAAACCCGCCATTCCATCAGGTTGAATTGTTTGCAGAGAATATCCCTTTCCGGTTGCGGTTGCGGCATGGCTTCCACGTGATAGACAAACATCCGGACGAGATAGAACATACCGGCGAACCAGGCAACGAAGCCAACGAAGTGAATTGATTTGAAAAAAAGTAAAAGCATTTGGTGAAGTAGGTTTTTTTTTACCTTTGCGGCCTTTTTAATGAGAATTTGTACGAATGCTGCAATAATAGCCTAATTCTATCATTTGCTCATTCTATCATTCACTCATTCTATCATTCATTATCATGAACCTGAAAGATTTTGTAGTAGTATCTGGCCTTCCCGGCGTTCAGAAAGTCGTTTCCACCAAAAACAACGGCATGTTGGTAAGCGACATCGATTCCGGAAAAGTAAGGTTTGCCTCCATCCGCAAACACCAGTTTTCACCACTGGAGACCATCTCCATGTACACGGACGATGACGATTCGGTGGAGTTGAAGGTTATTTTCCAGTCGATGCTCGACCAGTTGGCCGACAACCCGCCGCCGACGCCCAAAGCTTCTTCGGAAGACCACCGGGCCTATTTCACCAAAATACTTCCCAACCACGACCGTGACCAGGTGCACGTCAGTGACATTAAGAAAGCGATCCGCTGGTTTTCATTCCTGAACGAAAGAGGATTGTTGACTGCGAGTGAAGAAGAGGAGAAGGGTTCGGAGGAAGAAGAATAAATAAGTGATAAAATGGTCGAATGGCCTTGCACGATACGTTTGGGGCCATTCAACCATTTTTTTGTCGTTACCTTTCGGCGACGCCTTCCATATACTTTTCTGCGGCTGCTTTATAGCCACCACTTTTCAATTTATCCTTAATGGCCGAGAAGGCCTCGATGGTTTCCTTGATATCCGCCGGCGTATGCACGGAGGTGGGAATCAGTCGAAGAATGATCATTCCTTTTGGTACCACCGGATAGACGACGATCGAGCAGAAGATGTTGTAGTTTTCCCGCAGGTCGTACGTAAGAGCCATGGCTTCACCCACTTCACCGTGCATGTAAACGGGGGTCACACAGCTGTTAGTGTCACCAATATCAAAACCGGCAGCTTTGAGGCCGTTTTGCAATTGGCTTACATTTCGCCAGAGGTTGCTCCGCAATTCGGGCATGGTACGCAGCATTTCCAAACGTTTGATCGCTCCAGCCACGATTGGCATGGGCACTGATTTGGCGAACATCTGCGAACGCATGTTGTATTTCATGTAATCCATGACGTCTTTATCGCCGGCGAAAAAAGCGCCGATGCTGGCCATCGATTTGGCAAATGTGGAGAAATAGACATCGATTTCATCCATGACGCCCTGCTCTTCCCCGGCACCGGCGCCCGTTGCACCCAGGGTACCAAAGCCGTGGGCATCGTCAACGAGGAGGCGGAACTGGTATTTTGATTTCAGGGCAACGATTTCCCGCAATTTACCCTGATCGCCGCGCATCCCGAATACACCTTCGGAAATGACGAGAATACCACCCCCGGTTTGCTGGGCCATTTTGG
>JBFIJS010000920.1:0-1773 GCA_041600595.1 Saprospiraceae bacterium
ACCATCCAAAATGACATCCGGCGATAAACCGGAGAAGGTTCTTTTGCCATAGACTGATGCTTTTTCAACAAAGCATGGAAGTCCTTGTGTTTGGCAATGTCCCCCTGGGTTAAAGGCTTGGGGTTCATTCTTATATCGTATCTCTTTCTCATATTTGGTTGAGTTTATTTTGCAAGCTGGGTTTGGTGGCTTCCGGGGATGTATCTGATGAACCAATTCGTAGGTTTTGGCCATCCATGACGGTATTTGCGGATTATTTAGTAGAATGGTGTTTTTGAGAATTTTTAATCATGATTTTCTTCAGCCGCTCCAGAACCCGGTAGGTTCTGACCTTGGCATTGCTTTCGGTGATCTCCAGCAAATCGGCCACTTCCTTAAAGGGCCTTTGTTCAAAAAACCTTAGTTCGATGATTTCCAGATCTGATTCTTTCAATTCTTCCAGAGATTGAACGAGTACGGCCCGAAAAGGAGCCAGGTCGTCGGTATCCATCTCGTCCAGCATAGAATTGAGGTTGTGGTCCTCAATACTGACAACCCTGCTTTTTTTGCTTTGCCGGTAGTGCTGAGCCACTTCATTGCTGGCAATCCGAAACAGCCAGGCAGAGAATGGCACGCCCTGAAATGAATATCCTTCCAGCCGCTGCATGGCCTTGAGGAAGACTCTGGAGCAAATGTCTGCGCAAAGGTCTTCGTCTAAGGTTCGTTTGTAAATGAATTGGAAAATCTGCTCGAAATAACGGTTATAGAGCGGTTGGAACAATGCAGGATCTCGTTGGGCGGCTTGTATCTCCACCCATTCGTTGTTTATTGCCTCAGCAGAAACAGTGCGTCGATAGGTATTCATTAGCCCTACATTTTTTACAAGGGTACGACTTATTTGCAAATTAGTTGACATGAGTTGCAATTAGCTTCCCTCTTAGGGCTTGCTATGGTTTTGTTAGGAAAAGACAGGAGGGCCAATCGATTGTTTTCATTTTCAGGCTATACCAGGAGTTAGTCGTAAAACTCAAATTCAACTTAACAGAGCTTTCAATCGTAATGGCCCCCCTTTCCTCATTACTCAGCACATGGCTTTTACCTGTTACCCTCTCATAATGCTTTGACAGAAAAAAGAAACACCATTACTTTACTTTTTTTACCGGACTGGCAAATAGAAGAATTGTCTTGCTTTTTCGAATGTTTTTCTTAAAAATGAAGAAAAAATGAGGTTAAAAGCAGGTTTGGCATTTTTATAGAAGCAAGTAATAGGGCTTAGTTTCCCGAACGCCCCCTTTTTTATTCCCCTGCATTAGAAAAACATTCGAACATGCACACTTACCACAAACTGCTCGCGGGGTTCCTTTTCTTTTTCATACTGATGCTGCCTTTACATGCCCAACATACCTGCGGGTTCGATCACCAACACGAGGAAATGTTGCAAACGGACTCCGTTTACCCGCAGCAAATCCAACTCCTTGAAAACAACATACGAGATCATTTGAAAGCCAACCTCTCCGCCAATAAATCTGCCGGTGACATATACACTGTTCCCGTCGTGGTGCACGTAGTTTATACGCACGAAAATGCTCCAAACAACATTTCGGATGAACAAATAATCAGCGGGATAAAACGGCTGAACGAAATCTTTGCCGACTACGACAACTCAGGTGTCGATACAAAAATTCAGTTCCAGCTGGCCAGCAGAACGCCCGATTGTCAGTCAACTACGGGTATTGTGCGCGTCAAAGGATCAGACCTGCCCAGTTATACCAGTCACGGTATCGATATTGAGTC
>JBFIJS010000921.1:0-1773 GCA_041600595.1 Saprospiraceae bacterium
GAAAAAGAGATGATCCCCAACACCGATCTTTTTGGTAAGGAAATCGATAACCGAAGGAGTAATCTGGCCTTCAGTTTTGGATCGGCCAATCTGCTCTATCAGGGGGATTACCCGGATCCATTGCTCAAAACAGGGCTGGAGGCGGGCCTTACGCTCACTCCTTTTCCGCAGTTGGGCATCGGTGCTCACTTTGGCATAAGTGCCCTGTCCACCAAAAACTACTACCAGTCGAAAGTCAGTTATGCCGGGCTTGATGCAACTTACCGCATATTCCCCTACGATCGTTTCACTCCTTTTCTGCAGGCAGGCCTGGGCATCATCACCCAAAATACAAATGCTCGTTTTGATTATTCGGACGAATGGTTTTCCAAGGCCATGATTGGCGGTGGTTTTGAACTGCTCGTAAAAGATAATCTGGGCTTTTTTGTCAGTGCCGACTACAATTATTTATTCAACGACCGCTTCGATTCGATGGAACAAGGGAGATACAATGACTACTACTGGCGGGGCCGTCTTGGCTTGAATTTTTATTTTGGTAAAAAGGTGGAAGGACCACGGAAATTTCAGTACAACAAACCCCCCGATAACGACTTTTAAGCATATTGTAAAATGAGCAACGATAGCATGACGAGATTATATTTAATGTTTTTCCTGATTGCTTTTTTATTTATAGCCTGTCAGGAAGACAAAGTGGTGCCAGATACTTTTGGTTCGCTCACGGGAGAAGTGGTCTTTGAATCGGATGGATTACCCGCCCCCGATGTACTAATTTCAACCAGCCCTGCCAGCAGCTCACAACTAACCAAGGGGGATGGCTCTTTTGAATTTTCACAGATCAAAACCGGTACTTATACCGTGCGGGCCGAACTTTCCGGTTACACGACTACCACTGAAAGTGTGACGATTTCGGAAAACCAAACCGCCACCGTTGTTTTGAAACTTAGTCCGAGCCTTCTTGCCAATTCTCCCCCGTCCGCTGCTTTCTCGCCCATTCCGGCAAATGGTACTGCTGGTCAACCGCTCAGTTTGGAATTGCAATGGCAGGCAACCGATCCGGATGAGAATGATGAACTGACCTACGATGTGTACCTGTTTGATGTAAACCTGCAGTTGGAAACGCACGTCGGTCAGGCACTTGATGAACCCCGCTTTCTTTTAGAAGATCTACGTTATGGAACGACTTATTTTTGGCAGGTGGTGGTCAGCGATGGCGAGGCGAGTCCCGTTTTTGGTGAAGTTTGGCAGTTCGCCACCCTACCCTTCCCAAACCATGCATTTGTTTTTGCAAAAATTGAAAATAGCGTCTTCGAAATTTACTCCGGAAATGTAGCCGATGAGTTTTACCAACTGACCAGCAATGGCAGCAATTACCGGCCACGTTTCAGCCCTTTGGGTAATCGGATCGCCTACCTTAATGCCAATTATCCATCCAAAAGAATTTATGTGATGAATCGGGACGGAACAGACCAGACCCTGGTGGAAACACCATTCCCCATCAACAGTGATTATGAACAGGATATGGATTTTACCTGGTCGCCGGATGGAACTCAATTATTGTATATGAGGGGAAAAAGGCTGTACAAAATTAATGTAGATGGCACGGGGCCTTCTTTGTTCTATGAACTGGACAATGAGGATTTTGTCGAGGTAGACTGGACCGGGGCCGGTCATAAAATAGCTGCCCGCACCGTTGGGGACCTACCTTTTCAATCCCGGATTTTACTGTTTGATGAAAATGGAACCCTTATTTCAGAAGTTGTGCCGGATGTACCC
>JBFIJS010000922.1:0-1769 GCA_041600595.1 Saprospiraceae bacterium
CATTTTTTTATTTTTAACAAAAAAGGTTTTTTGGCATGTAGTTTTTAGCGTAAGAACATCTATTTTACAGGTATTTCAATGAGTGGATGTTATTTAAACGACTTTTTTAATCCGGCTTAGTGCAAATGTTTCTCTCCATTCATTTTAGGGGAAAGCACTGGTCAAAAGCGATTATATACCAATATTTCTTAAGTCTTTTATTCTGCTCAATTTTCCACCCTCACTGCGTGCTATCGTACCGTAATTTTTAATTTCTACCAGCATGCTCAGGCCGATATTATTTTTTATTTTATGTTGTAATTTATTTTTCAGAAAAACTATTTTTTCATTTTCAGAGAGATCAATACCAGTCATATTTTTTGAAAATGATTCCGCTAATTCTACGTCCAGTTTTATTTCATCCATCGTGCCATTCCGGGTGACAATGAGTTGGTAATTCGGCGCCAGTTCTGCGACACCCAAAAGCAGTTCTTCCACCTGTGTATGGAAAAGATTGACACCACGGATAATCAGCATGTCGTCCGAACGGCCCCGGATGGCGCTCATTTTTATATGCGTCCTTTTGTCGCTGTGGTCATAATATAATCGACAGATGTCGTTGGTCCAGTAGCGGATCAACGGCATGGCCTCCTTGGTCAGGGTCGTAAAGACCAGGACGCCCTCTTCTCCGTAGGGCAGCGGCTCTCCGGTATCCCGGTCCACCACTTCCGGAAAGAAATGGTCTTCCCAGATATAACTCCCGGTGCCTTGCTCTTCAAAATCTTCCTGCGACACGCCGGGCCCGATGATTTCGCTGAGTCCGTAGATGTTGGTGGCTTTGACGTGCAGCCCCGTTTCCACCTGTTCCCGGATGGTATCGGTCCAGGGTTCGGCACCAAGAACGGCGTATTTAACCGCCAGTTTTTCGCTGTCGATGCCTCTTTTTTTACATTCCTCGGCCAGCGTTTGGGCGTAGGAAGGCGTGCAGCAGATGACCTCCGGAGCGAAATCCTGTAGAATCATCAGCTGGCGGTCTGTCATGCCTCCCGATACCGGGATAACGGCCATCCCCAGTTTGGTGGCACCGCCGTGTATCCCCAAACCACCGGTAAAAAGGCCGTAACCGTAGGCGTTGTGGAGTACCATCCCCGGTCTGGCGCCAGCTGCGACCAGTGACCGGGCTACCACTTCGTCGAAAACATCGAGATCGTTTTTGGTGTATCCGACCACCGTGGGTTTTCCGGTTGTTCCGCTGGAAGCGTGGATGCGGCGGATATCATTCATAGGAGCAGCGAACAGTCGGAAGGGGTAGTTGTCCCGCAGGTCGTTTTTTTTGGTAAATGGCAGTTTGTGCAGGTCGTCGACACTGCGGATATCGCTGAGCCGGATGCCTTGCTCATCCAGTTGTTTTTTGTAAAATGGCACCCTGGCATAGACCCGTTCCAACAATTTATGCAGGCGTTCATTTTGCAGGGCTCTCAGCTGGTGCAACGGAAGGGTTTCGATGGCCTGGTTGTAATGCATGGCGGTCGTGGTTTTGATTGGTTCCGGGAAGTGAAAGTACTACCGGCGTTAGGTTTTGCGGAGGTATTTTGGTGCATATCCCTGCCGGGTTGCCGATTATTCTCCAAACCTGGCCAGGGCAGATTTTGTGAAATCGGATAGCACTAAACGTCCGCTTTTTTCCGCACGTTGCTCCAGCAATTCGTCCCAGTTTTCACAGCCCTCCCAGAATACATTTTTCAATAATCGCTGGGCTTCCGGGTTGGTCGAAACCAGATACCCGGCCA
>JBFIJS010000923.1:0-1767 GCA_041600595.1 Saprospiraceae bacterium
TCCCGGCTGTGGATGCGATGTGCCTTCGCATATGTATTCTTATTCCTTTGAACTGAACCCCGGCTGGTCGCGGGCTTTTTCCCGGCAGCCGGAAATTCTGGAGTACATCAGGCGCTGTACGGAGAAGCATGGCCTGGAGGAATTTATCCGGTTCAATACCACCATTGTCAAAATGGTTTTCGACGAAGAAAACGGCTACTGGAAAATCTACGACCAGCACGGCAAGGAGACCCTGGCAAAAACAGTGATCGCCGCCATCGGGCCATTGAACGTTCCGGTTTTCCCGGCGATAAACGGCCGGGAAAATTTCACCAAAACAAGTTTTCACACCTCGGAATGGGATCATTCCTGCGACCTTACCGGTAAGCGGGTAGCCATTATTGGAACGGGGGCGAGTGCCGTTCAGGTCGTGCCTGCTATTGCCCCGGATGTTGCCCGGCTCACTTTGTTCCAACGGAGCGCACCGTGGATTTTACCGAAACGGGACAAGCCGTTTTCGAAAGCGACCAGGCAGGTTTTTCAATTCCTGCCTTTTTTGACCAGACTCTACCGGGAATTGATCTACTGGTTCATGGAATTACGTGGCAAGGGCATGTTTGGCAACCAGACCATCCTGAAACTGGCAACCTGGGTGGCGAAACGGCATATCAGGAAATCCATTTCGGATCCTGCCCTGCGGGAAAAAGTAACCCCCAATTACCAGATCGGCTGCAAAAGGGTACTACCGTCGGACGATTACTATCCGGCCCTGCAGCAAAAACACGTGGAACTGGTAACCGAACCAATCGATCATATCAGCAGCGATACGATTCATGGAAAGCATGGTGGTAAATGGGATGTGGATGTCCTCATCTATGCAACGGGTTTTGAGGCATCGGAATTCAACCACCGGGGCATGGAAATCATCGGCCGGCAGGGCCGAAATCTTTTTGCAGAATGGAAAAAGAACGGTGCGGAAGCTTACCGCGGTTTGACCGTTTCCGGCTATCCGGGGCTATTATTCGTCCTGGGCCCAAATACCGGACTGGGGCACAACTCGGTCATTCACATGATGGAATCACAGTTCAATTACATCCTGGATTATTTACAGAAACTTCCTCCCAATGCCTTTCTGGACACGAAGCCCGAGGTGCAAAATGATTTTAACGAAAAAATTCAAAAAGAGCTGTCGAAGACCGTTTGGGCCAGTGGTTGCAGCAGTTGGTATCAGACCTCCGCAGGAAAAAACACGACCCTGTGGTCGGGGCCCACTTACCAGTATCGGAAGTTGACAAAAGAAGTGGATTTGTCTGACTTTCGAATAGAAGGTGTCAAAAGTTTTGAAGAGGCATTTTAAAAATTCATGTTACACAAGTATCAAAAAGCAAACTTTCATGCGGGCCGAAGAAGCATGCAAGCCTTTTGCATCGGGACGACGAAGTTTAAAAAAGTGATATGATTGTCCCCTTCCAAAGAACTTACTGCCTTTGAAAATCCGATGCAATAACCTATTTGAAACAGGCTACAACCGTAGAAATAAAGTCTGTGTATTATTTGTTATAATCTTGAATCGACGTCGAACCTTCCCTCCGTTATTCTTAACGTATCTTGGCATTCCTCATGAATCAATGTAAATTCAAAAGTTCCTGAAGCAATAAAATTTATTGTATCTAACTTTGTTAGCGTTAAAATATGTGTACTAAGCGTATCTACAGCATATCTCCCACAACCGCGGAAATCTATATAAGTCTTTCCCGCAGTTAAAATGTTATTACCAATTTCAGGACA
>JBFIJS010000924.1:0-1765 GCA_041600595.1 Saprospiraceae bacterium
AATAATGGCCGATAGAAATCCAAGTAGGACAACGACAATGTCCGTGTTGGGTATGGCTGTTTGCAGCCTTTCAGCCAGCGACATCAGTAACCCAACAGGATGACCATCTTCATGGTAGGTTGCGACTACAGATTCGAGCGCTGCCACAGCCACCAGGATACCGAGAAAGAACAGGATACTTGACATTTCAATCCTCGACAAGGCGTGGCGGGCGGAGTAGAGATGTTTTCTTTCTTCGTAAAACTGATCGCCGGGATGGATGTATTCTGAAACCAACCACACAAAACCCATGGAAAGCATCATGCCTACGTAGGGAGGCAGGTGTGTCATTGATTTAAAAATTGGCACAAAAATCAAACCGCCTACCCCGCAGAGCAACATGGTGCGGCTGCTGAGCAATTGTTGATTGTGCTCGTCAGCGGCGGTATCACCCTTTCCTAGTGTCAGCCTGCCTTTGAAAATAGGTAAAAGGGAAGCCACAAAAACCGGCACCACCATACAGACCACCGAAGGAATAAAAAGGTCTGCGATCAGGCCTTCCGTCGTCACTTTTTTACCAATCCACAACATAGTGGTCGTCACGTCACCGATCGGCGACCAGGCACCTCCGGCATTGGCGGCAATCACCACAAAGCTGACAAACCATACCCGTTCCATCCGGTCAGGGACCAGTCTGCGAAGCAGGGAAACCATCACGATAGTACAGGTCAGGTTATCCAAAACGGCGGAAAGGAAAAAGGAAAGAATACACACCAGCCAAAGCATTTTTACTTTATTGGTGGTCTTGATGCGATTGGTAATGACAGAAAAGCCCCGGTGCAGGTCCACCAGCTCAACGATAACCATTGCGCCGATCAGGAAAAACAGGATTTCTGCGACTTTCCCGATGTGATGCAGGAGCACCTCCTCAATTTCTCCGGGTTGGTGTTCAAAATTAACAACACCAAGATCTCCGAGAGAAATGAACGCCCAAAGCAGTGAGCCCGTCAGCAAAGCCGGAACTGTTTTGTCAAGTTTCAGGGGATGTTCGAGCACGATGGCTGCATAGCCAAGAATGAAAACGACAATGACAAGTGTAAGCATGAGTAGTTACTTGGTTCTTGTTTTGATCAAAAAATCGAGGTGCTAATTTAGTCGAATATGATTGCAAGTCAATTTTTACTCCGTTTTTTTCAATAATATTTTTGTGTGCAAACTGACAGAGCACCCTGCCGAGGCTCCGATTTGCGCTGTCAATTGTCCCAGTTTCACTACCTTTCACCGCTGAATTCACTTTTTTTTGCAAACAAAAAACAAAACTGATGCTAAGAAGAATTACGCTGCTTTTTTTGATTGCCGCCGGCATTTTGCCCTTTCTCTTTTTTTCAAAAAAAGAAAAACCTGCCACAGGCGTATCAGGCGCATTCGAGTCGCTGAGCTTTTTCGGAGAATCACGCTCCTACCCTTCCGGTCAATTGCCTGAGCAGGCGCACTACGCCGCCTGGGTGGCCGCCAACCGCCTGCCAAAAGCCAGCACTGCCATTCGCTCCACCGAGCCCTGGGAAAGTCTCGGCCCCCATAACCGGGGTGGCCGGACACTCAAAATAGAATTTAACCCGTTGAACCCCAACACGATGTACGCCGGCTCGGCCAGCGGCGGGCTCTGGCGCAGCTACACCGCCGGTCTGGGTAAAAATGCCTGGCACCAGGTCCCCACCGGCTTCCCGGTTCTGGGTGTCAGTTCCATCGCATTCATGCCCGGCGATTCGATGACCATGTTTATCGG
>JBFIJS010000925.1:0-1763 GCA_041600595.1 Saprospiraceae bacterium
AACGTGCTGCTCGCCGAAGCAGACGTCCCCTACCCTAAATTGGTAGAAATGGAAGACGCCAATCCGCAATTGCCCAACACCGATGTCATCATCATTGTGGGTGCCAACGACGTGGTGAATCCGGCGGCTGAAAATGATCCGAGCAGCCCGATTTATGGAATGCCGGTCATCAAAGCCTGGGATGCCAAAAATATCATCGTAATGAAAAGGAGTATGAAACCAGGATATGCAGGCATTGAAAATCCGCTGTTCTTTCATGCAAAGACCAAAATGTTGTTTGGCGATGCAAAAGATTCCCTGCAAAAATTAGTGGGTGAATTGAAGACTTTGTAACTGACACATCAGTATAGGAATTCCCCGGAACGGAGTCAGGAGAACAATTAAATAACAGGATAATTTCTTTGGTATAGTAGCGGAATGGATTGACAGCATTTTTCACCACATTGGTCAATAAAAATTGATGTCTTAATCGTTGCCTTATAATTTGTACGCTACCGTGAAAAAATTGAAAGCTTGACTGTCTTGTAAAAGCAATTTTACCCGGCGAAAAGCTTTATTTATCTCTTTTTCCCACTTAAAACTATTCTGCATGTCATTAACCAAACGACTTTCCAATGGCTGGGAAATGGGTTTGACCAGCCTCCGCATCATCAGCGACAACCCAAAACTATTGTTATTCCCCGTCTTTTCTTCTGTATCGCTGCTGCTGGTACTGGCCAGTTTTTTTGGCAGCCTGAGCCTCACCTGGGGCCTGGACGTCAACGCCTGGGCAAGCAGTGTCAATGGCGAATTATTCCTCTTTTTACTGATGTTCGCCTACTACCTCGTCAATTATTTTGTCATTGTATTTTTTAATGTCGCACTTGTATTTGCCGCCCGGCGCATTTTTGAAGGCAAAGAAGTGACACTGGCAGAGGGTCTCAATTTTAGCCTTAGTCGATTAAGTGTCATCCTGCAATGGTCGGTGTTGGCTGCGACTGTCGGGGTCTTACTCAAAACACTGCAAGAGCGCATGGGCTGGGTCGGTCGTATTGTCATCGGTCTGATCGGAATGGTTTGGGGGATCGCTACCTATTTTGTGGTGCCCGTGCTGGCTTTTGAGAACCTGTCACCAATAGACGCCGTCAAGCGATCCGGAGCTATCATCAAAGAAAAATGGGGAGAATCACTGGCGGCCAATGTCGGCTTTGGGTTGTTTTTCTTACTTGGTTACCTGTCGATTATTCTCGTCGGTTTTTTCATTGGTTATGCTGTACATCCGGTGGCAGGAGTTGTGCTGGCCGTTTTGGGCATCCTCGTGCTCCACACAGTTATTTCCGCTGCGCAAACCGTATTTCTGGCTGCTGCTTACCAACATGCCAATGACGAGCCCTATGGCGATTTTAACGGAGAAACCCTCGACAGTATGTTTATCAAAAAATAAATGGATGCTGCCTGTTTTTTTGCAGGTTCCGAGAGGTAGGGGTAGCGTTGCCTGAGACCAATGAAACTTCTTTGTTCCACCGTCTTTCTGAACTTCCATTGATCAATATTTTTGGAGGGGAATTGAATTCCCTTCCAAAAATTCCCTTTCCAGAATTCTTCAACCACTAAATAGGATTATTTTCAAAAACTAAACCTGAACCACAGCAAGTTCAAATAAATGGTATTCAACTTAAGTACCCTGTTTGCGGTCATGATCATTTCCACTATAAAAGAGTTTTACAAAATACAACCGCACTTACGCAAGACCTACATCATATACTCCCAGGCGGTTTGGTAGT
>JBFIJS010000926.1:0-1763 GCA_041600595.1 Saprospiraceae bacterium
GCCGGCACGTGCCAGGCGCCACAGACGACGGCGATTTTTTCAAAACCTTCTTTTTGTACTTTACGAAGGGTTTGTCGCATAAAGGCTTCCCGTTGGAGGGTGCGGTCCGTTTCCTCTTTTTCCTCCCGCAAAACGGTGGTCATTTCCTGGATCGCCCGAAAAATATCCATATCATTATCGGGGCTCTCGAACATCACCTCCCACCAGCGTTCGCTATCAGTATAGCCAGCCAGATGAGCGAGGTACGCCATGGGGTCTTTGCGGAAATGTTTCTCCTCTTCGGTCAATTTCTCTTCCACGTCCATTTTCCGCTGTATGACGTTTTTCTCCTGATCATCCAGGGCAAAACTGATCGTCATGGGTAAGTCCATGAACCGGACGGGGATGTTTTTTTCTTTGGCAAACAAGATGGCCTGCCATTCGGGCGAGAACTCGGCAAAAGGCAGATAGATCGCCTGCTGTATGTCTTTGGGATTGTAAATAAGCGCGGAGATGGGGGGTATCAGGGAATTGGGGAGTTCGGGAATTGGGCTTTGCTCACTGCCGACTGAAAACTGAAAACTGCCCTCCCGAAGCGAGTTCGGGATTTCGCTGCGTTCAAACTGCCCACTGCCGACTGACGACTGCCCACTGACAAACCGGAGTAACTCTTCCGCATCGGCCGGTGCTTCGATGACGATCACATCAGGTAGATTGGCTTCGAGCGCTTTGAGCAGGGCAGCGGTGGAGCCGGGGCCATGGTGTCGGATACCGTAGAGGTGCAGCATAATTACAGTGTTACCGGTGGAAACGCTCCCCCACAAATTTCAGCACCTCCGGCAATGCCGTTCGCCAGTAAGTCCAGTTGTGCCCGCCGTCGCGCACCCGAAATTCGTGGGGAATTCCCTTATCGATCATCAGGGCATGCAGGGCCATATTTCCTTTAATGAGAAAATCGTCGTCGCCGCAATCGATGTAGTATTTTACCTTTTTCAGGTCGTCGGGGTTGGCACGCTCCACGATACCGAGTGCGGAATTTTGACGAAAGTGTTCCGTCAGGCGGTCGTTGCCCCGCAGGCCTTTACCAAAGGGTTGCCCGACTGCTTCATCCCAGCGATCATCCTCGAAACCGGTAATCTCTTCGTCCGTCCAGACGGCGGCGCTCAACGGAGCACAGGCCGAAAACATATCAGCGTGTTTCATGGCCACGACGAGGCTGCCGTGCCCTCCCATCGACAGACCGGCAATGGCCCGAAATTCTTTTTTGGAACGGATACGGAAGCCTTTTTCCACGTTGGGGATAAATTCATTGATAAAAAAATCTTCCCACCTGGCCTTGCCATCGTAGCTGTTCACGTACCAGCTCACCCCGGCGTCGGGCATCACGATGATCATGGGCGGGGCGTCGCCACTGGCAATGACCCGGTCGGCGATGTAGTTGGATTCTCCAAACTGCACCCAGCCGGTTTCGTCGTCAGTATAGCCATGCAACAAGTACAACACAGGGTAGCTGCGGTTGGAAGTTTCGTAATCGAAGGGCAGGTACACCGAGTACTCAACGTCGTGGCCAAGGGTAGCGCTTTTCATTTTCAGACTTTCCTTTAAAGTACCATGCTGCGCAAACAGGCCGGCCATCAGGCAGGTAAAAAATACAGTCGTGAGGGTTTTCATGTTTATCTGTTTTTGAGTGAAGTTGAGGGGGTTGAGATGGTTGAGGGGGGTTATACCTTTCCATTCATTCTTCTAATTTTTGCCAAATATAGAAACTCTGTAGAAAGTCAGGC
>JBFIJS010000927.1:0-1756 GCA_041600595.1 Saprospiraceae bacterium
AAAAATTTCTTTACATTTTCATTCACGCAAGTGGGCCGAAATATTCACTTCGCTTTGAGGCATCAGACTGCTCGGCCCAAAGGGATTTTAAGGGGAAGAACGTGGTAGAGCCACGTTCTTCCCCTTAAAATCCCTCGAGGGGCACAATAGGAAGTTGCAAAAAGATCGGCTTGTCCTGCCCCGCATTTTACAAGTAACTCATTACACAGAATTCAGTACCGATTTTACTAAATTACCAGTGCGTCTTCCTGTTCGTTCAAATAAAGATCACCCCTTTCATATAGGTAGTGGCTTGCCCGCTGATGGCGGTTCGTTCTCCCTCCAGCCTGACATTTAAAAAACCTCCCCGCCGGGAAAGTTGCCGGGCCGTAAATTCATTTTTACCCAAATTTTTGGCCCAAAAGGGTGCCAGGGTGGTGTGTGCGGAACCAGTAACGGGGTCTTCGTCGATACCGACTGCGGGAAAAAAACATCGGGAAATAAAATCAACTTCCCGGCCGGCGGCAGTGGCGAGTACCCCTCTGGCATTCAGGGTTTTCAACAATTTGAAATCGGGAGAAAGTTGTTCTACAGCAGATTGGGACTCCAGCAAAACCAAATAATCTTCCCTGCCCCGATAGGTCTCCAGAATGTTGGCTTGCAGCGCTTCTCTCAGTAGGGCCGGGGTTTCTATCTGGATAATGTAGTCCGTTGGGAAATCAAGCGTGTAAAAACCACCTTCTTTCTTTACTCCCAGCCGGCCGCTTCTCGAATGAAACGGAATATCTGCCTGCTTCAAACCCATTTCTTCCCAAAGCACATGGGCTGTCGCCAGGGTGGCGTGCCCGCAAAGGTCAACTTCAGCCGCCGGTGTAAACCAACGCAGATCATAATGGTCTTCTTTGGTGAGAAAATAAGCCGTTTCGGACAGGTTGTTTTCCATGGCGATGTTTTGCAACATTTCGTCCGGCAGCCACTCTTCCATGGGAATGACAGCTGCGGGGTTGCCTCCAAATTGCTGATTGGTAAAAGCATCAACCTGATAAATGTCTAATTTCATGGATGTAGGTTTTTTATTTGCGAAGCAGGTGTAAAGTAAACAAGCCGCCCGGCAATTCTCCAATATTTTCCCCGCATTTCAGAGAGCCACGGATTTTATACCGCCTGCGGCGAAATGATTGCTCCTCACAGATCCCTCTGGTACCCGGCGCTTTTAATGCTGCCGCTCAAAAGGTCACGCACAAAGTATCAAGTTAAAAGTAAATCCTTATCATTGTGCAAGTGTTGAAACGACTTCTCACCATGACCAAAAAGGCTATCTATCTTTCGATCATCCTGCTCCTGCTGCTTTCCTTACTGGGCCTGTCCAGGTTCTTTCGCCTGCCCTTTTTTCGCATTCATCCGCACGAGGCAGTCCCGGCACACACGGCTTTGTTCTTTACCCTGAACAAAAAGGAATTGACCCAATGGGAACCCCGGCAGGCTGCGTTGGCGGAAGTATTTGTGCCCAAAAACCTCCGGGAAGATTTTAATTTGTTTTTGGAAATCCTTGCGGAAGGGGAAGAAAAAACAGTTCCGGCGGATCAGCACATTCAGATTTGTGTGCAGCCTTCCCAGCATTTGGGATCCGATCTGCTGTTTGTCCTGCCAGATGCCCGCCGCATCCAGCTGGAAGCGATGGGCACGAAAAACGGTTGGTCGGCCCGCACCTTTAATTTTAAAAACCAGAAAATATGGACTTTGCAAAAAGGGGGAAATGCCTTGTCCTTTACCAGGT
>JBFIJS010000928.1:0-1749 GCA_041600595.1 Saprospiraceae bacterium
AGGGCTGATTTTTACACTGCCATTTTTGTTCTATCTCGGCAGGCACCTGATGGTTTACAATTGGCGAAAGTTCGACCATTTTAAACTGACGGGCTACGTGTCTATGGTTCTGGGGCTGGCCTTGTCTGTCAGCGGTTTGGTCCTTACCTGGCAGGCAGCTTTTCAACCAAAAATCAGCCAGGCATGGGATCTGGTGCACATTGTGTCCACATTTGCGCTGATCGTTTTTTTATTACCACACACCGTGATGCCAATGGTGAGGAACTATCAGGCCCGTTCTTCCGGGGCGATGCAGTCCATCGTAAACGCTCAGAAAAAGTACGTCTCGAATACGGCGTTGGTTTCCGTCATATTATTGGCGGCAATTTTCCTGGCGGGGTACAGCTACGAGCCGGAGGCCCTTAACAATGAATTTCCGGAAGATTACAATCTTTCGTATGGCGGGGACAAACCCTTTGCCCCCAGCCTGGCCACCACCAGCACGGGCGGGGCGTTCGACGCCAAATCGATGAGCGGGTCGGAAGGCTGCGGGACTTCGGGTTGCCACCAGGAAATCTACGACGAATGGCAAGTGAGTGCCCACCGTTGGTCGGCCATGGATGTGGGGTTCCAAAAAGTGCAGGCAGTGATGGCTCAACAGAACGGGCCGGAATCCACCCGCTATTGTGGCGGTTGTCACGACCCGATTTCGCTATTTTCCGGCACTAAAAATATATTTGTTGAAGACCTGACCAATCTTTCGGGCTACCAGGAAGGAGTTTCCTGCATCTCCTGCCATGCAATCAAAGAAACTGACATCAAGGGCAATGCGAATTACGTGATGACGCAACCCGACCGATATTTGTTTGAAATGAAGGGAGGAAACAGTGCCAAATTCATCAGCGATTTCCTCATCCGGGCATATCCGGAGAAGCATATCGAGACGTTTCAACATACACTTTTCAAAAGTCCGGAGTTTTGCGCAGCCTGCCACAAACAATTCATTGACGAGGAAATCAATAAGGTAGGTTGGGTGCAGTTGCAAAACCAGTTCGACAACTGGCGCAAGAGCCGGTGGAACCATCCCGGTGACCCCACCCAGACGGTTGAATGCCGTGAATGCCACATGCCGCTCGTAGATTCCAGAGACCCTTCGGCCGGCGATGAAAGTGACTACAATCGCACACCCACCGATGGCAAACACCGCAGCCATCGCTTCCTCGCAGCCAACCAATACATGCCCGCTGCGCTGGGTTTGCCGGGCGCCGATGAGCAGGTTGAATTGACGAAAAAATGGCTCCGGGGTGAGCTGGAAATACCTGAAATTGCTCACAAATGGAAAGCAGGTCCAGCTGTGCCCATCGAACTGGTAGTACCGGAATCGGTGAAACCCGGTGAAAAAGTGAACATTCAGACCTTGATTACCAACAACAAGGTGGGGCATGAATTCCCGACCGGTCCCCTCGATATCATCCAGGCCTGGGTAGAAGTGGAAGTGACCGACCAGGACGGCAACGTGATCTTTTCTTCAGGAAAGCAGGACGAAGGGCACTTCATTGAGCCGGGTGCGTTCATTTTCAAAGCAGAACCGGTTGACCAGTATGGCAACCTCATCGATAAGCATAACCTCTGGGAAATGGTCGGTGTTCGATACCGTCGTTCCATGTTCCCCGGTTTTTCAGATAAAGCAGAGTATGCATTTTCCTGCCCCGGAAGCTTGGAAAAAGGCGAGGTCAAGGCAAAACCGGCTTTGCCTCAGACAGACTTTGC
>JBFIJS010000929.1:0-1746 GCA_041600595.1 Saprospiraceae bacterium
CCGGGTAAAACTCCACGTGGAAGGCTTTGCTTTCAGCCACCTTGTCGGAGGCCGCAGCCAGGCGAAAATATTCCATGCCATCGACCAGGGCTTTGCTGGCTTCCTGCCCAAATGTATCCGCATCAAATTTTTTCGACCGGGGCGGCTTACCCGACAAGGGGTTTATTTTCATAGTTGTTTTTATAGTAGCCCTGCCTATTTCCCAGGCAATTGAAGTGTCTTTGTTCTTTTGACTTATTGTAGGTTGCTGTTTTCCGTTGGTTTTTACAAAAGCAGACAGTTCATCAAATTCATTGTAACGACCATCATATAGTACTTTTTCGCCATTTCTTACATAAAAGATGGCAGGTGTGTAGGTTACCTCTCCGGGCGCCCCTTGACTGGCATCGACCAGTTTCAGTTGCAGTCCGTTTTCGTTTGCAATGGTTTTGATTTCCGGTAAGGCATTTCTTTTGAAATCCTGTGAAATAGAGCGTCCGTCCTGTACAAAGATGATAAGCTGTCCATTTTGCTGGGCGTTCAAAGTGCAAAGCATCGCAAACAGTCCGTTCAATAGGCAACTGAGAAATACTTTCATGATTAATAAATTTTAGCGTCGGTTTGATAATACAGAGCAGTCGGCAGTGGTCTGCCTGGTTTCCACCAAAAAATGGAATACCATTCAGGCAAACTGCCAAAGGCTTTTAATTCATTTCAGTAAAATGTAGTTATAAGGGAAATTTGAGTTTAACAATGCCCCGGGTGGAAGGCGTGCCGCTTTTGGAGGTTCTCAAACGACATATTAATGATTATAAGTATGCGTTGAGCTCAACAGCTTTGTTAAAACTTTACTCTATCTGAGTGGGAAAATCTTTCGCAGCGCTAAGATGGCAAAATTCTTTCCAAATATAAAATTTATTCATATTTTTCATAAAATTTATTTCATCCCCTCTTTCCAGGCTCAAAAACACAATAATTCCATTTCCCCCTTTGTCATTTTAGCTGCTAAACGAACCTTTTTCGTTTTCCCTCTGCCAATATTCCAACCAAAATAGCCCATCCATTTTTTCAGCCAAACTTGTGAGAATTGTCACAAAAAGGACTGACAAAAGTCATCTTTCGGGCCATCTCCTTCCAATACTTTTGACCCTTGTGAATGGAACTGTTAAATAGGTCGATAAAATTCCATTCTTTTCTCTGGACGTCCGAAACGATTTTATAAAAAATCGTGACAGGCAATCACCTTCATTTTCTTCCGCAAATCTTTAATCATGAGGAATTTAAAAACCACCTTTTGTGTCACGATCATGTTCGCTTTCTTTGCTTTTTTTGTTGGTTGTGAGTACGACGCCGTCCTGCCAGAACAACCTCCTAAAGACGAAGTTAGCTTCAATGACTTCATCATCCCCAATGTCTTCAACCCCGGATGCAACACTGCCGGCTGTCACAATGGACCGGGTGGTTTTGAACCCGACCTGACTCCTTCCAATGCCTACGAAGCGCTTTGGGAAGGTAACTACATCGATACCCTAAATCCCGAAAACAGCCTTTTGTACCGTTGGATGCTGGGAGACGAAGGAGCCGCCATGCCCCCGTCCGCCGCGCCGCGCAAGTCCACAACGCCCGAGCCGACGCTGGCCCGCGAGATCATGACCCGCGAGGTGGTGACCGTGGCGGCCAACCTGCCGGTGGCCGATGCGGCCGAGGTCCTGCGCCAGAATGGCGTGTCCAACGCGCCCGTGGTCGAGCGCGACATGGTGCGCCAGG
>JBFIJS010000930.1:0-1734 GCA_041600595.1 Saprospiraceae bacterium
GAGCGACTTTTCCTGCTCCGCATTTTTTAAATATACTTAAATTACACGGTACCTAACGCTGCTGAATTATACCGAAGATGAAAACGGAAGATCGTGAGCGCACGATCTTCCGTTTTTTTGTGCGCTGTCATTCCTGGAGGTCGTTCAGTGTCCGATTATTTTTTGGAAAAAAATGTAAGCGATTCAACTTTCTGGATCATGACACGTTTTTTTCGGGCACTGGTGGAAACCAATAATTTTTAACCAAAAAAATGAGTAAGAACATGTCAAAGAAAATTTTCGAAACCTACGACCTTCAGGGAACCCAGCTGAAAAACCGCATCGTCATGGCACCGTTGACCCGCAGCCGGGCCATTGGGAATGTACCGAACGACCTTATGGCCACTTATTACGCTCAGCGATCGGGGGCGGGCCTCATCATCACCGAAGGCACTTCGCCTTCTCCCAATGGATTGGGATATCCCCGCATCCCCGGGGCCTTCAGCGAAGAGCAAACTGCCGGCTGGAAAAAAGTGACCGAGGCGGTTCATGAAAACGGCAGCAAAATTTTCCTCCAGATCATGCACACGGGCCGGGTTTCTCACCCGCTTAATATGCCGGCTGGTGCAAAGGTGCTGGCTCCCTCCGCTACCCGCCTGGAAGGGGAAAAAATGTACACCGATCAGGAAGGTCCGCAGGACTACCCAACGGCGACCGAAATGACCAAAGACGACATCAGGAAAACCATCCAGGAATACGTCAATACGGCAAAAAATGCCATCGCAGCCGGGTTTGATGGTGTGGAACTGCACAGTGCCAACGGTTATCTGATGGAGCAATTCCTCTCGCCGGCTACCAACCAACGGACAGATGAGTACGGCGGCAGCATCGAAAACCGCAACCGCTTCACACTGGAAGTAGCAGCAGCGGTGGTGGCAGCGATCGGTAAAGAACGCACGGGGATCAGGGTTTCGCCCTACGGTGTGTTCAACGGCATTTCTATTCACGACGAGTTGGACGAGCAGTACGATCTTTTATCGAAAAAATTAAGCGACCTCGGGTTGGTCTATCTGCACGTGGTGGATCACAGCGCAATGGGTGCTCCGGAAGTTCCCGGTGCCATCAAGGAAACCATGCGCAAAAATTTTAAGCAGACTTTCATTCTTAGTGGAGGATACGATGCGGAGCAGGCCGAAGCAGATTTGCAGGCCGGCAAAGGCGACCTCGTTGCCTTTGGCCGACCCTGGATCTCTAACCCCGATCTCGTCGGGCGGTTTAAGGAAGGTGCCGAACTGGCCCAGCCCAAGTTCGACTTGTTTTATACGCCCGGCCCGGAAGGCTATACCGATTACCCTACCCGGAAGGAAGCTGTAGCGGTGGGTTAATTGTGGTTTAACCGTTGATGTGAAAATAAAATCCCTTGCCGGACGTACGCGGCAGGGGATTTTTTTTCGGAAAAAATGACCGAATACTTGTTTTTCAAAAATGAACGTCGTTCATGTTTGCGAAGCAATTTGTTTAAACCATTTTTTCAAATACCGGAAGCAACCGGTGCAGCGGGCATCAACAAAGCCATGTCGCACCACTATTGCCGAAGCAACTACACTTGCGACAGGCTCCCTCTGCCCTCCTTTTGTCTCACCTGTATGTGACTTGTGTCACAAAAGCCTAATTTAATTTTGCCGTATGGTTATTTCAGATGTAAATAAAAGACGGTTAGCAGCCGTGTCTGTATATGTGATTTTTGTCAGAATA
>JBFIJS010000931.1:0-1728 GCA_041600595.1 Saprospiraceae bacterium
CCACCTCCCTGCTAGCACGGCTGGACCGGTCAGCCAGTCCGGCAGGTGTTAACGATCCGGGTACCAATCGCGCAACCGTACTTCGATCGCCGGGTTTTCGGTATGTACCAAAGATTTGAATTTTTCCACATCACTAAAATCTGGCCGGCCCCGGTAATGAAAGGGGTAAACAACTTTTGGCCGGAAATCGAGTACCGCCGAAGCTGCCTGTTCCACCGTCATGGTAAAGGGCAAATTCATACAAACAAAAGCATAATCGATATTTTTGAGTTGTCGCATTTCCGGGATGTCTTCCGTATCCCCGGAAATATAGAACCGCTTATTGCCGATCGTCAGTACATACCCGTTGCCTTTTCCTTTCGGGTGGCGGGAATCATCCGTTTCGGGTAAATTATACATCGGTACGGCCTCCACCCTGACACCCTTTTTCCTGATTTTTCCCCCGTTTTTAATGGAGATTATTTTTTTAAAAACAATATCCCCCAATTCGTCAACGACTGATTGCGGAGCAATCAATTGGGTGCGAGTCAGATCCAAACCGGCGAGGGTTTCTTTGTTCAGGTGATCGCCGTGCTCGTGGGTAATGATCACGAGGTCGGCATTTGGAAACGCTTTAAACTTTTCCGCACCGCCATACGGGTCGATAAAAATGGTTTTATTTTTCCATTGCAAAACCATCGTGGCGTGGAGGACAGGTGTCAGGGTAACTTCCCCGCGACTGGTTGGGAGGATGTCGGTTTGTGCCGAAATTAAATGTCCGAGAAAGATCAATGAAAGTAGAAAAGAATATTTCATAAGCAGGGTGGTTAAATTTTAATTGCCGATTTTAATACCGTGTAATTTAAATTTGCTTTAATTTTTTTCTCTACAAGTGGGCCGAAGGATTCACTTCGCTTTGAGGCATGAGACTGCTCGGCCCAAAGGGATTTCCGGGTGTTGCCAAAAGAACGACTTTTCCTGCTCCGCATTTTTTAAACATACTTAAATTACACGGTATTTAATCGTCAGAATTTACTCCGTAAATAAAGGCAGGTCTTTTAGCATTGCGTCAACAATTTCCGCAGGAGTATTCTTTATGTCATAAATAAAAGCATCGTCGGGTGGTTGTAAGGCGTCAAATTGCGACTGTAATAATTGGGCAGGCATGAAATGACCGCCGCGCTGCTTTAATCTTTTTTCGATAGTTGCGAAATCACCTTTTAGATAAGTAAAAAAGGTGTTTTCTTCCTGGCCTTTTTTTAAAATAGCACGATAGCTGTTTTTTAAAGCGGAACAGGCGATTATGGCACCTTTATGTTTGATTTCTTTTTTGGCTAAATTATTTAATGATTCCAGCCAGCCGAAGCGATCCTCGTCATTAAGTGGTTGGCCGGCTGCCATTTTTTCAATATTTTTTTTGGGGTGAAAGTCGTCTCCGTCAAAAAAAGGGATACCTGTTTTATGCGATAATAACTGGCCGATCGTGGATTTGCCACAACCGGAAACGCCCATAATATAAATGATTTTTTTTGACATCAATGATCGGAATGTAAGTGTCTTTTTTTTTGCGGTTTAAAAAAAAATAAAAAAGTAAAGATCAGATCATAACGCCATTAAGGATGAGCAGCGACCCAAACTTCCCCGTCGGCAAATATTTCTTTTTTCCAGATCGGAACCGTCTCCTTGAGGGTGTCAATACAGTATTCGCAGGCGGCAAAGGCTGCTTTTCGATGAGGCGTGGCCACGGCA
>JBFIJS010000932.1:0-1721 GCA_041600595.1 Saprospiraceae bacterium
GCTGGTTAGCGGTTTCAACGTGCCGGCGGAAACCGGGCCTTAATGACCTTCACACAGGATGTGCAACCATCAGGGCAGATGGCGCTGCAACCAAAGCTTTATGTCGTTGTACACTTCGTCCCGGTTCAGCTCGTTGAGCATTTCGTGCCGTCCGTTTTCGTAAATTTTACAGGATACATCCTGGCTGCCTGCCTGCTGGTATTTATGGAAAACTTCCCGAACCCCCCGGCCATTATCGCCGACAGGATCGAGGGCGCCGGCGAAAAGATAGATGGGCAGTTCCCGGGGCGTTTTGGCAAAGGTTGAAGCCTGGTTGATCACCTGGATGCCATTCAGCAGGTCGATAAAAAAACCAGTTGTGAAAACAGAGCCGCAGGCTGGGTCTGCCACGTATTTATCAACCTCTTTTTCATTTTTGGTAAGCCAGTCGTGGCTGGTCCGGTTGGGCTTGAAAGCACTGTTAAATTTGCCGAAAGAAAGGGTATCGAGAAGAGGACTGGGCTTTTTCCGGCCGTGAAAAAGGGAAATAATCCAGGCTATGAAGGCACCAATTTTACCCAGCAAACCCGGATCGCCACCGGTTCCCGACAAAATTACCCCGCTCAGTTCATTTCCGTGTTTTGCGGCATAATGCCGGCTCAGGAACGACCCCATGCTGTGGCCAAACAGAAAATAGGGGAGACCGGGGTGCGCCTGCCGGGCCAGCGTTTGGAGCGAGTGCATGTCAGCCAAAGCTTTTTCCCAGAAATCACCGTCCTCTGTATAGCCAATGGCCGCCTGGGAGCCGGCCGTCTGACCGTGTCCCCGATGATCGTTGGCATACACCACGAATCCGTTTTGTGCCAGAAAAGTGGCAAACCGGTCATAGCGCTGGGCGTGTTCGGCCATGCCGTGAGCTATTTGCAAAACCGCCCGCACCGAGCTGCTGTCGGCAGGGGACCAGTAATAATAAACGACCGTTTTCCCGTCGCTGGCCTGGAATGTTTTTTCTTGAAAGCTCATAACGAAAACTGATGTCCAAAGTAGTGACAGCACCACCGGGACTGTCGCCTGCTTTTGGTAAATTACTTAACACTTAGTAAGGACAAACGTAATTTAATTCTGGTAAATAAAATGGAAAACGAGCGATATTAGGAATAAAAAATCTTTTTTTATCGTTTTTGTAGAATTTAGTTTGGAATAAAATAATTAAGTGCTTTACTTTGAGTTCAGTTATGGGAGTATTAGTTACCAGAGATACAATCAAAGAGGATGACATCATCCGGGCGGCGGAAAAAGTCTTTTTTACGCTGGGTTTTGGCAATGCCAAAATGGAGGATATTGCCAAAGAGGCGGGCTATAGTAAAGTGACCGTTTATTCCTATTTCGGGAGCAAAGAGAACCTGTATATGGCCCTGACGCACAAAGCCATGCAGCACCTCATCGATGGTCTTTATGACAGTCTCGACAAAGTGAAAGGCAAATCGGGTTTTGAATCTTTTATGGCCATGGCGGAAAACTATCTGCAGTTCTGTGTATCGCACCGGCATTATGTTGATCTGATGCTCAACTACCTGTCAATTGTCCGGATGACCGTTGCCGGGGATAAGCTCGACAAAATTTCCCAGGCGATGCAGGACAGTATTTATTACCGCAAAATACGCGGGATCCAAAATGTGACCATCGACCTGACAGTGGAAGAAATCAAGCGCGGACAGGAGGACGGGAGTATCCTTTCTCCC
>JBFIJS010000933.1:0-1705 GCA_041600595.1 Saprospiraceae bacterium
AACGTGCCGTCTCCGTTATTGATATACAGAAAATCGGGCATGATAAAATCATTGGTCACATAGATATCGGGATACCCGTCGTCATTGATATCGGCGCTCATGACCCCCAGTCCCCAGGCCCGGTTGCGGATGCCTGCCTGCCGGCTGATGTCGATAAATTTTCCATTTTTATTTTCCAGCAATTTATCGCTTTCGTACTCGTCGAGCGGGGGGCGCATACCGGCATACGGGGCATCGGGGGAAGGCTGAAAATCGATGTTGTTGATCTGTTTATAATCAACCGGATGGTTTAATAAATAGCAGTCCAGGTCGCCATCCCGGTCAAAATCAAAAAAGTGGGCATGTTGGGTGGGCGACAGGTCGTCCAGGCCGTATTCGGCAGCCCGTTCAGTAAAAGTATTATCGTGGTTGTTGACAAACAGCAGGTTTCTCCGTTCGGGAATGGGGGTTAAAAATGTCCGGCACACGTACACATCGTCCCAGCCATCGGCATTGATATCCACGACGGTCACGCCGGTTTTTACTCCAATATCTTTGGCTACTCCGGCCGCTATCGAAATATCTTCAAATTGAAAATTACCTTTATTGAGATACAACTTGCAGGGCTGCAGCCGGGAAGTAAAAAAGAGGTCTTGCAGGCCATCTTTATTGACGTCCAAAACCCCTACCCCACCGCCGTTGAAGATGTTGGCATCGACGGAAAAGTTATACCGGTACTCCTCGGTAATTGTCTGGACAAAATCGATACCCGTATGGCCGGCGGGCATCCGTTCAAATAAAACATTTTTGGATGGAGGTGCAGGTCCTTCTGATTGGCAGGAAAAGAGAAAAAGGAAGGACAGGGAGTAGATAAGTGCTTTTTTCATTTATTGCTTCTTCCGACAATGGTTTTGATCGTTCGCTGGAAAAGATAGCAATAATAGAAAAACCTTTGAGATTTTTCCGAACACATCCGCCACCGCCGGTATGGAAATCCGGCGGTGGCGGAAATAGGCGGAAGTAGCGCGAGGTCAGAACCTCGCTTTCATGCCCACGTTCATCGCAATCGGCATACCGGGCCGCAAACCTGCCGGCCGGCGGGCAACCAGGTACACTTCATCGGTCAGGTTGATTACATTGGCAAACAAACTGATGTTTTGGTGAAGGACATAACTGGCACTGGCATCGACCACAAACTGGGACCCTATTTTTTCGTTGGCAGGAATGGCGCCCCTTCCCGGAGCAGTACGCATTTCACCCAAATACCGGCCACTGAGGTTGATGGTGAATTTATGGTGTTCCAAACCGGCCATGAAGGTGAACTGATGATTGGCCAGATAAGGAA
Organism: Saprospiraceae bacterium; assembly: GCA_041600595.1. Lineage (GTDB taxonomy): Bacteria > Bacteroidota > Bacteroidia > Chitinophagales > Saprospiraceae > UBA6168. Next base: position 1,325 of record JBFIJS010000933.1, read on the forward strand.
AGCGATCGTCGGCAGTCACCTGTCCCCAGCCATCAAAGTCACTTTCAAAGGAGTTTTGAAAAACGGCATCCGTGTAGGTGTAGGCCAGCGCAACTGGCAACCCGAAACGGCTTTCCCGCTGGCTCGCCAACAGATCATAGCTGATCTGGAACTCTAATCCTTTGGTTTGTACTTCCCCGCCGTTGAACAAATCGCCGGACCCCATTCCTCCGGAGGCTGCCAGATCGGAGCCGAGGAGGTTTTTATAGTCGTTGAAGAAGACAACGGCCTGGGTGGACAGGGCATTTTTGGTGTAGCGGGTCCCCAATTCATAATTGACACTGATCTCGGGCCTGGTTTCCTCGTTGGTGCCGGGCGGAGAAAAACCCCGGTGTACGCCCG
>JBFIJS010000934.1:0-1704 GCA_041600595.1 Saprospiraceae bacterium
GAAATCAGCGAAATCAAGGGGTTCGAGTGGGGCAGGAACAACAGTCCCGAAAAGCACGACCAGGGATTTACGCAACGAAGCTCCGCCAAACGCCCGGTCGGATACCTTGTTTTTCAGGGCCTTTACCGGATGAAAGCCCGCCAGGGTGAGGGATGGGTACAAGCCGGCCAGCACCGTCACCAACAATCCGGTGAGCAAGAGAAAACCCCATACCAGCGGATCGGAGAAAAAAGGAATGTCGTCGGGGATATCAGAAATATTTTTCAGCATCGGGGCCAGTATCGAGGCCAGGTTGGCACCCAGGATCAGCGCAATACCAACCAGCACGCCCGTTTCGCTCATAAACTGCCCGACGAGGCTGTTCCGGTCACTGCCGAGCGTTTTGCGTACCCCCACTTCTTTGGCCCGGAGACTGGCCTGAGCTGTTGCCAGGTTGATGAAATTGAAACAGGCCAGAATCAGTATGAGGACGCCGATGCCCGACAATACCTTTAACCGGCTGCGGCTGATGATGTGGTCGCCGGAATGCCCGTAGCGGTCATCGAAGTGTAGTTCGGACAGCGGCTGCATATGGTGATAGCGGGTGTGCCCCGATGGCCCCTTTTTGTACTCTTCTTTGCCGACTGTTGCCAGTGCGGCATTGGCAGCCTCCCACTGTGACGGATCTTTCAGCAGGGCATATACCTGGTCGTTGGTGCTGCAGCTATTCCAGTTGCCGTGGAAGAAAAATAGATCCCGGTTCGCTTTGACTGTCTCGTAAGAAATGAGAAATGGGAAATTGAAGTCGCAGTTGGGCGGCAGGTCAGCGACCACGCCCCGAACCGTCACCGGAATGATATTTTCCACCAGTAAGGTTTGCCCCATGGCCTGATCCCATTGGGTGAAAAATTTCTCGGCCGTACGTTGGGTCAGAACAATGGTGCCGGGTTCCTGCAGGGAGCTTTCCGGACTGCCGGCCAGCCACTGCTGGTCAAAGGTTTCGAAAAACGATGGTTCGGTGAAAAGCGGTGTCTCCGAATTTTCCGGACCAAACTTTTTCAAAGGCTCGCCTCCGGCCGGGTCGGGAAGCGTCAGGGTTGGCCAGGTTTCGTGAATGCGCACGACGGCTTCAAATTGTCCGACGGTTTCTTCGATCGCATCCATGGCCGGCAGTGGGGTGCAATAGCCATGCACTTCTCCTTCCTCCGGTGTTTTCTCAACCTGTACGATGCGCACGATCCGATCGTAATTCGGGAAATTTTTATTGAAGCTCATCTCATAGCTCACCATGCGGTAAATGAGCAGCACGGCCGCAATACCAACCGTCAGCCCAAGCAGGTTGATGCCGGTGTATATTTTGTTCTTACGCAGGGAACGCAGGGCAATTTTTATATTATTCTGAAACATGTTTCGGATGATTGTTTTTTTCAAAAATGGTAAGGAAAATGGTCAGTGCAAACAATTCAAGGGTTGTGCCAGTGGTACAGGGGTTTGTTTATCAATGGTTTATGAAGCAGAACGGCTTTTTTCCAAAAGACTGGATGTCCGATTATGGACGGTTGGTGTACGGTTTTTACAGGTTGCAACGGCAGGCTGTGAAGGAAGTGGTTTCTTCAATTTTGCAAACTTCCCCGAAGACTGATCAGCAGCAGTTTATCGACCCTGAGCAGCCAGCGATAATCTGATTGCACCGTTTTTTTTAACCCATGTTACGCAACGGGCAAA
>JBFIJS010000935.1:0-1695 GCA_041600595.1 Saprospiraceae bacterium
GCTGTTTTTTTTTGAAATTATTTTCTGAGAATCAATTAATTCCTTCTCCATCAAATGCTCCAAAGTCAAAGAGCAGGGAGAAACGAAGGGTATTATCAAGCGGGTTGCGCTGGTTGGTAGTCGGTACGAGGTAAGAGAAGTTCAATCCGAAAATATTATATTTCAGACCAAGCCCCACGGTGAAATAATGGCGATCGCCTTTAGTGCGGCTTTCGGTGAAATAACCTGCACGCACAGCGAACTGCTTATCGTACCAATATTCCAGACCAAAAGAATACATTAGTTCTTTTATTTCCTCGTCGAAGCCGTTAGGCGCATCGCTGAAGGACGAAAAGATCCCTCTAATTGGAGATTGCTCCCGCCAGTCGGGAACATTGTTCCCATCTGTATCACATTCATCTTCAGGCGTTTGATCATTATCAAAACACCGGGTTGGGACAAGAAGCTTATTAATATCAGTAGCGATGGTCAGGCTGTTGTAGTTGTCGAAATTGATAGTCCAGGCACCACCAATACCCAGGTTAGTCGGGAGGAAATCTCTCTGCTGGCTACCGGCATTGGTGTAAGTAATTTTAGAGCCAATGTTGGTAATAGCCATCCCTAATGTCAGATTACTAGGGTTACCGTTGGCCTCAATTTCGGTATCGTAAGTCAGAGAGATATCAGCTGCACCGGCAGTTCCGGCACCAATTGTTTGGCCATCCACCTGCTGACCGGAAGCCAGGTTGGAAAAGATAAACTTAGCTCCGATTCCCGCTGCCAGGTTGTCGCTTAGTTTACGTGAATAAGCCGCTGTCACTTCAAATTCATTAGGGCGACCGGTACCGGTAGGGTTACCATTTTCATCTGTAAAGTTGATGTCACCCAAAGCGAAATAACGCAAACCCATTCCTACTGCCTGCAATTTGTCTATTTTTTTATAGCCGGTCAGGTATGCCAGATAGACGTCGTTCAGGCCCAAAGAACGCAGCCACGGGGTATAAGTGGCTGAGATACCCAAGTCTTCACCCGCATTAACCAGTTTGGACTGGTTGAAGTGCATGGCGTTGGCATCGGGGGAAATAGCGATACCGACATCTCCCATAGCTCCCGAGCGAGCATCCGCCACAATCCTCAAAAAGGGAACTGCCGTCAGAATAGTATTGATACACTCGGAACCATCCGGGTTGACGAGTTTACCATTGGAATCGAAAAAACATTGGGCTTGAGTACCATCCGTTACGAACAACAGGCCGATGGTCAAGCTACAGGCAATCTTCAGAAGTAAACCTTTCATGAGATAGATTCTATTTTTTTAAAAAGTTTGCAAATATAGGGAGGTCGAAATGAATGAAAAATGAAGAATGAAGAATGAAGGACATTTTCACCTGATTCAGGTAAAATTTCAGCTTTTCGTTTTCGTCCTGCATTATTTCAGAATGACCAGTTTTTCAAATTCACTTTCGCCCTCCAGCAAGGTTGTGCCGGCATTGGGGCTTTGAATTTTTACTTTATAAACATAAACCCCTTTGGCAAGTGGATCGCCATAATCATCGCGGCCATCCCAACGAATACAATTGTCGCTTCCTAAACGGCGGTCTTCAAAAATTATTCTTTCTTCCAACGTTTTTATCAATCTTCCCGAAATCGTGTAGATATGAACCAGTGCATCCACCTCAACGCCGGGGCGAGGAGGGTTCATTTCAAACATAAAAC
>JBFIJS010000936.1:0-1691 GCA_041600595.1 Saprospiraceae bacterium
GCTACTGCTAAAGAAATGATGGGCCGACCGTACCTCTGGGGCGGCACATCCGGCAAGGGGATGGATTGCAGCGGTTTTACCAAAACTGTCTTTTACTTACACGGCATCCAACTGGAACGGGACGCCAGCTTGCAGGTCCACAATGGAGAAATGGTGCAGTCGGACACAACACTAAAGAATCTGCTGCCCGGCGACTTGTTATTCTTTGGCAATCTCCGGGCCGACGGTTCGGAACGTATCAGTCACGTTGCTATCTACATGGGCGATGGAAAAATCATTCACGCCTCAGATCTGGTTAAAATTGAAAGTTTGAAAAGAGGAGATCCTGATTTTGTGGAAGACCGGCTCACTTCCTTTATGAAAGCGAAACGGGTCATTGGATCGGAGGACAAAAACGGGATTCAGACTTTGGCCGGTTCGCCGTGGTACTAAAAGAGTTGTTTAGGCTTTAAATTTTGGCACTCGAAGTTTGGTATGCATTCTACCCCTATTTTTCAGGATAAAAGAGCCAGGCATTTTTGGAGACTGTCCCGCCAATAAGGCACTTCCACCCCAAACGTTTTTTTGATTTTGCTTTTGTTAAGCACACTGAATGGCGGCCGCTTGGCGGGTGTTGGATAATCTTTGGTTTCAATAGCTTTTGCGCGGACATCAATTTCTTTGATGGCAAAAATGGCCATGGCGAAGTCGTACCAACTGCAAACGCCCTCGTTGCTGAAGTGATAAATTTCAGAAAAGACATCCGGTTCCACGCTTCCTTGCTCTGTTTGCCGGATAATATCTAAAATGGCTTTCGCCAAATCCCGGGCGTAAGTCGGGGTGCCGATCTGGTCAAAAATAACCCCCAGTTCCTCTCTCTCTCTCCCCAATCGCAGCATGGTTTTAACAAAATTATTTCCGAAGGAAGAATACACCCAGGAAGTGCGGACGACCATGCCTCCACCCTGCAGGGCTATTGCGTCGCCTTCCAGTTTGGTCGCTGCATAAACCCCTTGTGGGTGGGTCGGATCATCCTCTTTGAACGGGGTGTTTTGGCGGTTGTGATAAACATAATCAGTCGACAACTGGATCAATTTCGCCTTTTGCCGGGTACAGCCATCCATAAGGTTTTTTACACCAACGGCATTGATCCGGTGGGCCAGTTCCTTTTGCTCTTCTGCCCGGTCAACGGCAGTGTAAGCTGCACAATTGATGCAATAGTCAATCGGATGGAGGTCAAAAAAAGAGCGGACCGCTTCTTTGTCGGTTATATCGACATCTTTTACATCAATGTATAAAAACGAAAATTCCGGATAGTTGCCGGACAGTTCTCTGAGTTCCTGCCCCACCTGGCCTTCGCTGCCGGTCACTAAAATGGTTGCTTTACTTTTACCCATATCTGCTGTCATAAATTACTGTTACCCAACGGCTATTTCCCTTTTTCTTCCCAGGGGATATGATTTCCAAAAGAGGGGAAATTAGCGTCCCGTTCCGCAATAATGGCTGTTTTCAAGTCCCACTCCCAATCGATATTGAGGTTCGGGCAGGCAGGATTGATACCAGCCTCGTGGGATTTCGCATAGAAGTTATCACATTTATAAAAGAACTCCGCCGTGTCGCTCAGAACCACATAACCGTGTGCAAAACCTCTCGGCACAAAAAGTTGCCTTTTATTTTCACTGCTCAAAATACAGGCGTACCAACTGCCATAA
>JBFIJS010000937.1:0-1691 GCA_041600595.1 Saprospiraceae bacterium
CGGCCGTTGTCGTTGCGAAACAATTTATCACCACCGACCGAATCCCGGACGGGCCGTTCGTTTTCTTTGAGGTTGAAACTGCCGATGGCCCGGTAGGAATTGTTCAGGAGGTAGCAGTCGAGGTCGCCGTCTTTGTCGTAGTCGAAAAAGGCGGCGTGCGTGGAAAGCCCCGCGTCGGCCAGGCCATATTTTTCGGCTTCCTCTTTAAAAACGGGCATAGTCGGGTCTCCGCCATTTCCCAACTGGTTGATATACAATTCGTTCTGCCGGTTATCGCCGGCCACATCCCCCGAATTGCAAACGTAGATATCGAGCCATCCATCCCCATTTACATCGGCCATGGCCACGCCTGTCGACCATTTACGGGTACCGCCGACCCCGGCTTTTTCGGTGACATCCTCGAAACGGAACTGGCCTTTATTGAGATACAAACGGTTGGGTTTCATGTTGGCAGTGAAGTAAATATCCGGCAGCCCATCGTTATTGACATCGCCGATGGCGACCCCGCCTCCGTTGTAAAAATTTCGGTAGGTATAAATGTTAAAATCCTGCTGAAAATCCAGCTGGTTGACAAAATCGATCCCGGTGTAGGTGGCGGGCATGGTGGTAAAAAGCCGATCGACCGGCGGGGCCTGTGGTTGCTCGGGCTGGCAGGAAAAAAGGCCCAGCACGAGTAACTGAATGGTAAGCAGCACGCTCCAATCAGCCCGATCAATAGAGGGGGTTACATTAGTTTTTGTAGAAATTTTCATCGAAGTAGGTAAAAAGAGACGTTGCTAAACAACTGACAAACAAGGGCTTGTGCAATTTCCCTTGCGGGCAAAAGAAAAAAGTCATTCCGGAGAAGAACACCGTAAAGGTTGGCCGGCCAGCCGGAGACTGGCTTTGGTTGCTCCTCCATGACCTCTTGCAAACGTACTATTTATTGGAGAAAAACAGCACCGTCAGGAAGCAGAAACAACGGCAGAAAATGGGTGAAGAGCCACTGATAGCCCGCCGCATCCGTACACAATCCCCACAAAAACTTCAAATGTCGGTTATCCTGCCTTACCTGTCAGGATTGTTTTTTACCATTGTATTTCCCCATGCCCAAAATTATCCCGGCGAATCACCGGACAGGCTGTTTTGACCCGGTGAGTTCTTTTACCGGTGAAGTATGTTGGAAAAAACGTTCACTGTACTTCGCAGTTTCGGCAGAAACTTTTTGCTGAAATACCAATTGGTTGAAATACCTATCCACCCGTTTTCAGGCGGATGAAGTAGTCTGAAAATTACCGGAGGGAACACGCTGAGAGACTGCCAACAGCGAGATTACCATGCTTCTCGTTTGACAAAGAATTATGATGTATGAAACTTCGAAGGGTTCACCTCTTTTTCTGTAGATGTCTGCTCACGGCAGCCATTTTGGCCTTTGGCCGACAGCTGTTCGCACAGCAGTTGCTGGAACGTTCCGTGGACGCCTATTTTCAGGAAAAAACCCTGGAGGAGATCTTTGACCAACTCGAAAGCACCCTGCGCATCCCTTTTTATTTCCGGACTGACCAATTGCCGGCAGAGCGTCGTACCTTCCGATTTTCCAACACAACACTGGAAAAAGCCCTTCCCCAACTTTTGGAGGGCACCCCTCTGGGCGTCAGCACCTACGCTGAATATGCCGTGATCATTGCCAAAAAAGAAGCACTGGCCAGGGA
>JBFIJS010000938.1:0-1683 GCA_041600595.1 Saprospiraceae bacterium
GAGTAGTTCCTGTTCTTTGCAGCGGCCTGTCCCGGTGACCGAGAATCGCCCGGAAACGTTTGGTCGTTCGTTAAAAATCTGATATTTTACAGCCCATTCGTATTTGTGGGAACACATCCCCATTCTTCCTTTAATTAACCGACTTATGGCAGGGCTGTCCCGAAAAAATGGCCGGGAACCGATCTTGCCTGAAGTCCAAAACAACGACCAACATGGGCAGCCAGTACGACCACCTCCGTACCCAACTTGATTATTTCTACCAATGGGAAAAAGAACGCCCTGATCAAGTCTTCCTGCGACAACCCTTTGGCGATACCTGGCAGACCATGACTTATGGGGAAGCAGGACAGTCGGCACGGCGCATGGCCGCAGCTTTGCAGAATATGGGGCTGAAGAAAGGCGACCACATCGGGATCGTTTCAAAAAATTGTTACCACTGGATTCTGGCCGATTTAGCCATCATGATGGGGGGCTTCGTATCCACGCCGTTTTACGCCAATTTATCCAAAGAACAAATGGCCGAAGTGCTGTCGCTCAGCGATTGCAAGGCAATCTTTGTGGGCAAACTGGACAATTGGGACAATATCGATCAGGGCATTCCCAAAGGATTTCCCATCATTCGTTTCCCTCACTATCCCGGCAATGCCCAGGTGGACAGGGGGGCGGATTGGGACGAATTGATCAGGATCAGCGAACCACTCGCCGGTGAGTACAAGCCCGATTTGCAAGACACCTGGTCGATCCTTTTTACTTCCGGTACGACGGGAACGCCCAAAGGTGTTGTTCACACTTACGAAAACGTGGGCATGGTGATTCGCAACGAGGAGCGCCACGATACCCTGAAAGCCATGAGTACGAAAAATCCAACCTTCTTTTCATTCCTGCCCCTCAACCACATTGCCGAGCGGGCTGCGGTGGAATTGGGTGCCATCATGAGTGGTGGTTCGATTTCCTTCGCCGAATCGATCGATACTTTTGCCAAAAACCTGCAGGATACCCAGCCCACGCTTTTCTTTGCGGTGCCGCGGATCTGGACGAAGTTCATGCTGGGTGTTTTGCAAAAACTACCACTCAAAAAGCTGGATAACTTTTTGAAAATCCCGATCATTTCCTCCCTGATTAAAAAGAAAATAAAAAAAGGACTTGGACTTTCCCGGGCCAATCTCGTGCTGACCGGCGCTTCCATCACCCCGGAATCCACCAAACAATTTTTCCGTAAACTCGATATCAACCTCCGGGAGGTGTACGGGATGACGGAAAATTTTGGCGGTTTTACCCTGATGCCTGAGCACCACCACAAGCCCAACACGGTGGGCGTTCCCTTTCCCAATGCGGAAGGACGCATCGATCCGGCTACCGGCGAAATATTAATGAAAATGCCCTGGATGATGAAGGGCTACTACAACGACCCGGCCCTGACCGCCGAGGTACTCGTTGACGGCTGGCTGCATACCGGCGATAAAGGCGCCATGGACGAAGACGGCTTTTTCAAGATCGTTGGTCGCGTAAAGGACGCTTTCAAGACCGCCAAAGGGGAGTTTATCGTTCCGACGACCATTGAACAAAAATTTAGCAACAGCGACCTCATCGAGCAAATATGCGTTGCCGGCATCGGTTGCCCGCAACCCGTCGCCCTGGTCAATCTTTCCGAAATTGGCCAGAAAATGGACAAATCGACCGTGA
>JBFIJS010000939.1:0-1682 GCA_041600595.1 Saprospiraceae bacterium
CCCGACGAAGAGGGTGCCATTGGGCGAGAGGTCCATGGAGCGGGCATTTTTGACGCTGTCGGCGTAGACTTCGATCTTGAAACCCGCCGGCAAGCGCAGGGTAGCCAGGGCCGAATCCATTTTGGAAGGGTCAGCTTTGACTTCGTTAGCAGCTTTTTCTTTTGGGAAATTGACCGAATCGCAGGCAGAGAAAAGACAAATGAAAAAAGAAAGTAGAATGAGTTTATTCATTGTGAGAAGTGGTTGTTTACAGGGATAATTGTTTTGACTCCAAAAGGTTGCCTTTTTTATCAAAAAAAACGAGAAAGATATCTTCCCGCCCCTGGCTGTCCAGGGTTTTATCCCCGATGTTTATTTTGACGGAAAAGCTTCCCAAACCAGGCCAGCATTTTCCCCAAAGGACAAGTGCAAGTTTACTCACTCCCGAAGCGTTTCCCAGAATAACTTATAGATTCGTTTGTACTCATCGGTCCAACTGCTCGGCTCCGCAAAGCCGTGGCGTTCTACCGGGAAAACTGCGAATTCCCAATTGTCCTTTCCCAGTTCAATCAAACGCTGGGCAAGACGGACTACATCCTGGAATTGTACGTTATCGTCGATCATTCCGTGGAGAATAAGCAGGTTGCCCGCAAGGCCCTCTGCGTGATAAATAGGGGAACTGCGGCGGTAGGCGATGCTGTCCAGAACCGGGGTGTTCAGGATGTTGGAAGTATAACCGTGGTTGTAATGTGCCCAGTCGGTCACGGAACGGAGGGCTGCCCCGCTTTTGAAGGTACCCGGAGCAGTAAACTGGGCCATGAGGGTGATAAATCCACCGTAGCTACCACCATAGATACCAATCCGGCCGGCATCGATCCCGTGTTCAGCAACGAGATAGCGGGCGCCGTCGATCTGGTCGCTGAGATCCTTACCACCCATGTGCCGGTAGATGGCAGTGCGCCAATCACGCCCGTAACCGCTGCTGCCCCGGTAGTCAATGTCCAGCACGGTGAAGCCATTATCGACAAGGATGTTGTGGAACATAAATTCCCGGTAATAACTGCTCCACCAGCGGTGTACATTTTGCAGGTAACCGGCACCGTGCACAAACACAATGGCAGCCCCGTTGCGGCTCCCGGCAGCCGGGCGGTACAGGCGTGCCGGAACACTGGCCCCGTCGGCTGCCGGGAACCGGACGATTTCCGGCTCCCGCCACTTGTAGCTGCGAAAGGCGTCGGTGGTAGAAATGGTCAGTTCCTGCATCGTTGCTCCCGGTTCGTTGCGCATCAGGTACAGTTCCCAGGGGCGGTTGGAGAAGGAGTAGCGGATGGCCAGCCATTTTTCGTCGGGTGAAACAGTCACGTCATGATTGCCGGGCTGATAGGTGATTTGTTCCATTTTTCCGCCATCGGCGGGCATTTTATAGAAATGTTGTTCGAATGGCGTTTCCTTATTGGCGGTAATGAAAAAGTTTTTCTTGTCGTGCGACAACCGGGCCTCCAGAATTTCAAACTCACCGCTGGTCAGGGCCTTTTTTTCTCCGGTTGCTACGTGCAGGGTATAAAGATGGGAAAATCCTGTTTCTTCCGATTGAAACCAAATACGCTGATTGTCAGCCATCCAGCCCATATTGCCGGAGGCAAAATTCCAGTTAGAAATACCGGGGCCACCGATCCAGGCATCGTCGTGCTGGCGTTCGAGTA
>JBFIJS010000940.1:0-1679 GCA_041600595.1 Saprospiraceae bacterium
AAAACGCCAAAATCGCCCCGACCAATCCGATTGAAGAAAAGCCGGTGACGGAAACGCCGGCAAAAGCGGAAAACCAGAAAATAGCTATTCTCAAAGCGGAGGAACCATCCAGCCAACCCGCAGTTGCATTGACGACTACACCGACTGCAAATGCCGGTATTCAATTCTGCGTTCAATTGTCTGCCTCCCCGACGCTGCTCGATGTGAGCACCGGAAAATGGCTAAGAATCGATCAAACTGTAGAAGTTATCAAAGAAGGTAATTTATATAAGTATCAAGTTCGTAATTTCGCCTCCGAAAATGAAGCCATGAAGGCAAGGGCAGACCTTCGGTCAAAAGGATTTTACGATGCTTTCGTGGTGGCATACAGGAATGGTGCCCGGGTTGACCCCCGAACTTTAAAGTGACACAACCATACCTGCATTTAAACTGTTCTCCCGTTTTCTGCTTTTGTCAAGATTTGGCGGAAGTTGTACGTAAATTTGCCCGCTGCGGGAAATTGAATGACCATGTGATAAAGGACTGTTTGCTACACCTCTCAGACCTTTATTTTCCAAAAAAAAATAATGCGAAAAGAAACAAAGATCGGCTTGTTAGCCGTCATCACTGTCGCTGCCGCTTTGTGGGGCTATCAATACCTGAGAGGATTCAACGTTTTGGCAAAAAAAACAACGCTTTATGCCGTGTATGAAGATGTTTCGGGCCTCCGGGTCTCCACCCCCATTCGGATCAACGGCCTGCAGGTAGGCCTGGTAGCCGATTTTAATCAGGTGGAAAACAACCTCGATAAAATCAAAGTGACCTTCAAACTCGACGATGGGGTCATGGTTCCCAAAAACACCCGGGCGGAACTGGTCAGCGCCAGCCTGATGGGCGGTTCGGAAATACACCTGAAGTATGCGGGCAGCTGTAGCGGGGCTGATTGTGCGCAGGATGGCGACTATCTCGAAGGGGTGACCCAAAGTTTGATCGGCTCGTTCACTTCTCCGGAAGAAATGAGCAAATACATGAATGAACTAACGCAGGGCCTGGGCACTGTGATTGACACGATCAATGCCCGCCTTGCCCAAAGTGAGGAGTTGCAGAAAAGCATGTCTGATGCCAAAGCTATTCTGGCCAACCTCAACGCAACCACGTCCCGTATCGACCGCCTGATGGCCGGGTCTTCTTCATCTATTGAAGGCTCCCTGAAAAATGTGGAGTCCATCACCGGGAACCTGAAGGACAACAATGAGAAAATCACCACCATCCTGGAGAATGCTGAAAAGCTGAGCTCGGACCTGAAATCCATCAACATGGCTGAATTGAGCGGGGATGTGCAAAAAACCATGACCCAATTGCAGGCCACACTGGCCTCTTCGGACCGGGCCATCAACGATTTGGGTGTCTTGTTGAAAAGCCTGAATGAAGGTGGAGAAGGTGCCGTGGCCATGTTGCTCCACGACCAAGCCTTTGCCGACAATCTGCAAAAATCAATCAAGGATTTAGATCTCTTGCTGGAAGATATCCGCCTCCACCCGGAGCGGTACCGCCGTATTTTATCCAAAAAGAAAATCCCGTACGAAGCACCAGACCGCAACGATTAGACTTGAGGGAGGCTGTATCCGCAGGGTATACCCGGATACAGCCTCTTTTCAAAACCTGATCATTTTGACGCCTCTTGGCTTGGCTAAAAAGCC
>JBFIJS010000941.1:0-1671 GCA_041600595.1 Saprospiraceae bacterium
CAATTGGGCGGGCGTATCGTCGCGGAGTGCGGCCAGGAAGGTTGGTTTTCCACAACCGACATCCAGAATGCGGCTGTCCGGGCTGATCCGGACATGCGCTTTCACCCTTTTTACCCTTTTTCGGTCGATGGCGAGTTGGTCTCTTTTGACGAAGGACGCATATTTTCCCCAGGCCTCTTCCACCCGGTAGGGAAGGTAGGCTGCAGTGTAATACTGGCCCAGTTCGTTTTCTTCCACCCGCGGGTTGAGGAAAACAAGGCCGCAATCATGACAACGGTCAAAATTGAAACGGTCTGGCGATGAAGCGTGCATCATGGCCGCAGTTTGTACAAATGGCGTATGGTTGGCGCTGTTGCAGGCCAGGCATTGTTTGAGTTGTTGCATCAACGGGTGAATTGGTGAAAAATAGCTTGCAGAAACAGCCGGTTGGGAAATTTGGGCAACATCAGCAGGTCGTCCACTATTCCTGACTCCTCGTCCAGAAAGGCCAGGATTTTTTGAATATCATTTTTGAAATACATATTGCTGAACAGGTCCGGCCCCAGCTCATTGCGCCGGTTTAACACATCGAGGAACAATGTGTCGTAAAAACGGAAACGGCTCCGGAGCAGCCCCTGCCCGGCGGGACGGCCACGTTTGAGGTTTTCCAAAATCAGTTGCGCATTCTTTTCGCAGTTTTTGAAGGAGTACCCGCTGGAGGGCTTCACCCAGCCGCCCGCAGTGCCGATTTTCAGGTGACGGTCGGTGGAATAACGGTGAAACGGAAAATCACTCATCGGGATTACGCCCTGTTCTGTTTCCAGAATATCGTAATGGTCGAGTTCGAGGATTTCCCGGCAATACCGCCGAAGCATTTGGTCGTAATCAGCTTCCTGTAACAGGGAGGAAGTAAACAGGGTGAACTCCACAATGGCTTCCCGCTCGTTGAATGGCAGCAGGTACGTAAAACTGGTTGTGTCGTTCCAGGTCAGGCGGTAATCCATCATCGTAAACCGGCCGGGGTCGAACCGGTCGTCGGGCGTCCGGATAAACCAACCCCGAAAATGCTGCAGCAGTCGGGTGTACGAGTCATTTTTATCGAAAAATGCCGGCGGAATGCGGCTGTCAAATACCTGCCCGGCCTGGTATTGCCCTGCCTTGCCGGTAAGGTGCAGCCTGTCCCGGGTTTCCACCGAAACTATTTCATCTTGTTGCCAGGTAAAATTGGGAGCGCTCGCCAGTCTTTTTTTGGCAAAATCATAAAACTTCAAACTGCGCAGGGTTTTGTACTGGTAGGGATGGAGCCGGAACGACCGCTTCTGTTGTGCGGAGAAAAAATCACCCATCTCCCAACTATGCTCGATCAGGGCGTCCCATTTGCCTGCTCCTTTTTCCCAAAACGACCAGGTGCGATCATTGGAATCTTTGCGGTCTTTTTCCAGGATCAGTATCCGGTGGTTGGAAAAAAAAGCATCGGATTGCATGGCTAATGCCAAATGCAGCCCGGCAGCGCCCGCTCCGATGATGGCAATATCAAAATTGGTAGATGACATAGAAATAGATAAAAAACAGAAATTGGGAGGCTAAATGATGGTACGGCAGCGGGTGATTTTCGTCCGGTATGTCCCGCTGCACCAATATTTGCAGGAACAAAGAGACCCCAAACCAGGCCACAAAATTCTGTAGTGGTGC
>JBFIJS010000942.1:0-1670 GCA_041600595.1 Saprospiraceae bacterium
CTCAAAGTCTAATTCCCAGGTTTCAGTCATGGTATTTTCCATAAGGGCGCAAAGATAGGAATTTGGGGGTTATCGGTAGCGGACAATGGGCCGGATGTTTGGTTGCCATAAAGCCGTGTTAAACGCCTGATCGCAAAAAATGTTGTATCAGGAACAGGCATCAACGGAGCCTTGATATAAAAGCATACATGAGAATGGCAGGGCGCTAACCTGTTTATAATAATTGAAGGAGTGAAGCGTCCTGTATCATTTTGTTAAATGGTTCAGCTGTTTATTTTTTAGCAGTAATGATAGGTTTTACCTTAAAATACTGAATCCTTTCTTTTTTTCCCATCCAACTGCCCTACCTTAGCGACTTCCGCTTAATTTATAATGCCAAACCAACGAAAACACCGTCGCCTCGCCGCCATCATGTTCACCGACATCGTCGGCTACACCGCGCTGATGCAACAAAATGAAGCAGCGGCAACGGCCCTCCGGGCCCGTCATCGGGAAGTTTTCGACCACCAACACCAACTGCACAACGGGGAAATCCTTCAGTATTTTGGGGACGGAACGCTCAGCCTTTTTCAAAGTGGGATGGAGGCCGTGGAGTGTGCCATTGCCATTCAGCAGGCGCTTAGCTCCGGCGAACCGGTACCATTGCGCATTGGCCTGCATACCGGCGACGTCGTTTTCGACGGCACGGACATCTACGGCGACGGAGTCAACCTGGCCTCCCGCATCGAAAATACCTGTCCGCCCGGAGCGATTCTCTTATCCGCCAAATTAAATGACGAACTGAAAAATCAGCGCCATGTTTCCACCCAGTCGCTGGGCTATTTTGAGTTCAAAAATGTGGCTAAGGCCATCGAGGTCTTCTGCGTAAAAAACGACGGCATCCACATACCTGATGCGGCCAGTTTGCGGAGCAAACAAAACAAACCGGGCCAATCCATTGTCGTGCTGCCGTTTGTCAACATGAGCGCCGACCCGGAAAACGAGTATTTCAGCGACGGCATCACCGAGGAAATCATCAACGCGCTCACCAAAATCCAGGGCTTGAAAGTCATCGCCCGCACTTCCGCTTTTGCATTTAAAAATAAAAATATGGACGTGCGGGAAATTGCCCGGCGCCTCGGCGTGGCGACCATCCTGGAAGGCAGCGTGCGCAAAGTCCGCAAACGGGTACGCATCACCGCCCAGCTCATCGACGCCAGCGACGGGACGCATTTTTGGTCCAAAAACTTCGACCGAGAACTGGAGGATATTTTCGCCCTGCAGGATGAAATCAGTCTGCTCATCGCCGACCAGGTCCGGGAAAATTTCGGCCATTTTGAAATCCAGGAACACCTCGTCAATGCGCCTACTTCCGACCTGACCGCCTACGACCTTTACCTCAAAGGCCGCTACCACCAACTTCGATGGAATGCCAAAGACCTCTTGCGGGCGGCCGAACTATATGAAGCCAGTATGCAAAAAGACCCCACTTATGCCGAGCCATTTTTTGGTGCAGGACTCACTTATTGTATCCTCGCTTCCTGGAATTTTATGCCACATGAAGAGGGAATGCGTAAAGCAAATGAATGCTTGAATAAGGTCGCGCCTATGAGGGAACAGTCGGCCCTGGGCTTGTTTGCCAATGCCACTGTTCGTTTTTGGGGAGAATGGAAATGGCAGGAAGGGCATGA
>JBFIJS010000943.1:0-1663 GCA_041600595.1 Saprospiraceae bacterium
CGGGAGGTCGAGGCATTCAACAACACCATCCGGGGACACCATACCGTGGCTATCAGTGTGGTCAGTTGGTTGTTTACGGGGCAGCCGTTCAAGTCGGAAGAATACGACCCGTTTTACGCCAATATTTTCATACACGATAATACATTGGAAAACAACCAGGGCGCCATGGATCTGACGACCGATTTCGGTAAAATACTCACCGCCGTGGCGCAGGGACAAACCGTAGGCATCGCCATTGATGGCATTTTCAATCCTAAAACTTACGGCCAGGAAGGTGAAAAAGTCTGTTTTCAAAACAACGGCGACGTGCCTTTTTTAAATTTAAATGCCGGCAAAGGCAGCACGCCAAACGAAATGATGCGAAACAAAAGCACCGATATTTCACCTTTTAACTGCTCCCTGGAGGGCCTGGATATTTCCGGACACGATGCGTGGCTGGCTGAAAATGGTACAGAATGACCAATAAAGTAACTATATCAATTGCTTTGGCATTTTCCCTTTTATTACTGGCGACTTGCCAAACACCGAGAGCCGACGGCGTCCGGCTCGACATTTCCCAAAAACCATTTGACCAACTCTCCCGGTACCGGTTTTTTACCGGAGAAATGAAGAACCTGCAACCCGCCGGCCGGGTGCTTCCTTACGATCTGAACTCGCCGCTCTTCTCCGACTACGCCGAAAAAAGCCGCTTCCTCTGGATGCCGGAAGGCACGTCTGCTTCCTATCGGGAAGACCGTGTTTTTGATTTCCCCGCCGGGGCCGTTTTGATCAAAAATTTCTTTTATGAAAATGAGGAAAACAACGACCGGCAAATCGTTGAAACCCGGCTGCTGGTGAACCGGGAAAATGGCTGGGACGCCCTGACCTACGTGTGGAACGAGGCACAGACAGAAGCCTACCTGACCCTGACCGGCGACATGAAAGAGATGACTTACAACCATCAGCCTTTCACCTACCTCGTCCCCAACCGCAACCAGTGTAAAAGCTGCCACAGCTACGATGGTCAGATGATGCCCAACGGCCCCAAAGCCCACCAACTCAACAAAACTTTCAACTACCCCGACGGCACCTTTAACCAACTCGACAAATGGGCTGCTACCGGCTATCTTACCGGCTACCAGCCCTCTGGTAAAACACCCTTTGCCGCGCAATGGGACAACCCGCCAACAGGCTCTCTGCACGAGCGGGCCATGAGCTACCTCGACTCCAACTGCGGCCATTGCCATAATCCCCACGGCCCGGCCAATACCTCCGGCCTCAACCTGGTTTACAACGAACCACCGGGCATTAGTATGGGCATCAACAAAGCGCCCGTAGCGACCGGTAAAGGTTCGGGTGGCCGCCGGTACAGCATCGTGCCGGGCCAACCGGAAGAATCTATTTTGGTGTACCGCATGGAATCCACCGATCCCGGCGCGATGATGCCTGAACTCGGCCGGCAGCTGGTACACGCCGAAGGGGTAGCACTGATCCGGGAATGGATCGCGGGGATGGAATAAGTGACTCCGTTCCGGAAACGGAAACTTCACCGTTCTGCTTTTTTACCGCGTTGATCCCTATATTGCGTGTTCAAACGCCATAAAAAATGTCCAGACTCCCCTCCTTTTTTCACAAATCCAATACCGTAGCCGGCCCGGGTTTCAACCGGTGGCTGGTGCCGCCC
>JBFIJS010000944.1:0-1655 GCA_041600595.1 Saprospiraceae bacterium
ACCGTCGTGGCGAAGATGTACCGGATGGGGTGTACTTCTACGTATTTGATTACGTAGACCCGGTCAACGGTCAGGAGCAGAGCATCAAAGGTGCAGTGACTGTGCTTCGCAAATAGTGAGTATGGTTAGTGGTAAATGACAGAAAAATCTCATCGTTTACCACTAACTTTTCACCATTCACATTTCCTTCAAATCGATTAAAAAAATATCATGAAAAATATATTCCTACTCTTTGCCTTGCTGTTCGTCCTTCAATCATCCCAGGCGCAGGAACAAGGCGCTGTTTTTTCTCATTATTTTCTCAACCCCATTCTGGTGAATCCCGCCGTAGCAGGTTTTGATGGTATGCACAAGTTGCAGATGAATATCCGTAACCAGTGGACGGGCTTTCCGGAATCGCCGAAATCCTATCATATAGGCTACAACGGGCCCATCGGCAAAACCCTGGGTATTGGCCTGGGCCTGATGACGGAAAACCTGGGCAACCAGTCCAACTTGCGTTTTCAAATGAATTACGCTTTTCGCTACCAGTTTGATCAAGTCAAATTTGGTGCGGGCTTTTCTACCGAATTTCACACTATCAAAATTGCCAATTCTGTCCTCGACAACCCAAACACTGATCAGGGTGACCCAATCCTCATGGATGCCGTGGAAGGCAATCGGGTCTTTGATGCCTCCCTTGGCTTTTGGGCTACGTTTTACGAAAACACTTTCGTTGGACTGGCTTTTTCCAATCTGGTTGTAACGAAAATCGGGGAAATCGAAACCGGTGATCCTCAGGGCGCTTTCTTCAAATTTGTCTCAGTCAACTTTGGACACACCTTCGATATCGAGGAGTTCAATTTTAAATTGACCCCGTCGCTCATGGTGCAGCACATCAAGGACACCCCTTTCCGGGCGGACTTTAATATCATGGGGTCTTTCATCGACGACAAACTGATCGCTGGCCTTTCTTACCGTGCCGGTATCGGTGGGGCTGTCGGCATGCTGTTGGGGACCAATGTTGATGTGTTTAAAATCTACTACAGTTACGACGTGTCTTTCCAGAGCGTACAGAAATATAACGGTGGAACCCACGAGGTGACCATCGCTTTTGATTTTGCCAAAGGCAAAAGGAAGTATGACCGCGGGTAAGTTTTATGAAATTGATGTCAATTGATTAGATGGCCGTTTGGCTCTCTGTATGAGTTAAAAATATAATAGTCGCCGTAAGACAGGCAGGCACTGACCTTTCTGTTGGCTCGTCCTCGGCGATTACGAAGAATAGATGTCCTTTAACAATTGGTTTTTGGGATGGCCTCCATCGAAATGACGATGAGAGGCCACTTTTTTGTTCAGGCTCCAATCCATTCTCAAATCCCGTTCTTCTCAATCTCCATGATCGCTGCTACATGCGCATCGGCTATTTTTTGCCGGACGGCATCTTTCATTAATTCTTTTACTTCTTCTTTGTTATTGTAAAATCCATTTTCTGTAAGGACCGCTGGCATGACCGTTTTGGTTAAAACGTAGAGATTTTTTTCTTTCGTAGACTTCAATTTCCGGTCTTTGAACCCTGTTTTAGCCAGGATATGTTTTTGAAAAATAGCCGCCATTTTTTTCCCTTTTGTGCTGTTGTGGGCAAACCAGGTTTCTGCTCCTTTAATACTGGATGC
>JBFIJS010000945.1:0-1655 GCA_041600595.1 Saprospiraceae bacterium
AGTAGGGCCACCAAAATTAAAAGGTACCTGTACTTCTTCCAGGTCTTTTATAATGCCATTTACCGCTTCATACTTTCCGATATTTTCTGTGAGTGCTTTCATTAACCTTTTGGCATGTTGTGGGGTAAGAATAATGCGTGACTTAACTTTTGCCTTGGGCATATTCGGAGCCATCATCACAAAATCTACGATGAACTCTGAATGGTTGTGAGCGATAATGGCTAAATTGGAATATTGGCCTTCGGCTACGTTATCGGGTAATTCGATGTTAAGTTTTGCTGGGTTCTGTTTTTTTTCTGCCATGATAAGTTTGTATTATGATTTTCTTGTATGTTAAAATTCAAAAAGGACGCCAATATCGACATATTTAGCGGAAACGAAAATAATTAACCATCTGGAACCAACACCTTGAGGCCAAAGTTACTGGTGTCGTTTAGCGCAGCTGTTTTTATCTTAGCAGCCTTTTTAAGCGTATTTTTTTTACTTATAAAAATTCTTTTAGTGGACAATCAACAATTTTTTAATGAGAATAAAATGCTCTGGGATGGCAGAGTCGATGCCCATACCCGTTCAGAACTGTACAAGATGGAGGCTTTTCTGGCGGGTGAAACATCACTGACAGAAATTGAGCGGGATGCACTGGGGGATGTCTCCGGGAAAACCCTGTTGCATTTACAGTGTCATTTCGGGCAGGATACCTTGTCGTGGGAAAGAAAAGGTGCCACGGTGACAGGCATTGATTTTTCCACAGCAGCTATTGCCAAAGCCAGAGAGATCAGAGATAAACTGGGTCTGACAGCTACTTTTATAGAATCCAATGTGTATGACCTCCCCAACCATTTGCAAGGGACGTTCGATTTTGTTTTCACCTCTTACGGTGCGACGCCCTGGTTGCCCGATCTGGATCAATGGGCAGCCATCGTCAGTCGATATTTAAAGAAAGGAGGCATCTTTTACCTGGCAGAATTTCACCCGACCCTTTACATGTTCAACTTTGAAAACTATCAGGTTGAGTACAGTTATTTCAACGAAATGAAACCTTACTCCGAGGAGGTGTCCGGTTCCTATGCCGATGACAACAACGAATCAAAAGGCACGGAACATTTCTGGAACCATTCCATTGCCGAGAAGGTCGGCGCTCTGCTGGCGCAAGGCCTGGAGTTACTGGAATTGAAAGAATATGATTTTTCCCCCTACAATTGTTTCCCCAACATGGTAGAGCGGGAACCCGGCAGATTCGTCTGGGGAACGGATAAATTTGGGGTCCGGATACCAATGATCCTGGCGTTGAAAATGAGAAAGAAAGAATGATTATTCAGCGCAATCTCCGCTTTTTCTGCAAACGATTCAGACTGCACACCTTCCGCTAACCAATCGACCAAAAGTTCCGGCAATTCACTTCTTCTTTGCTTTTGCCGGAGCTTCTTTTTTATCGGTAAATGAGCCCGGATGAGCTTCATTGACCAGTGCTTTGACCTCTTCCAGGGTTAATTCGCTTGCTTCTTCTGACGTCATTTTTTTTCCATCAACTTTAGGCAGGGAAATACTTTTCTTTTTGAACCGGATGAAAGGTCCCCAGCGGCCATTCTCCAGGGCGAGGTTGTCGCCGGGCCATTGTTGGATGTAACGGTTGGCTTCTTTCTCGACCTTGGCAG
>JBFIJS010000946.1:0-1653 GCA_041600595.1 Saprospiraceae bacterium
CGAGGAGTTCATCGGTCATATTGCCACAATATTTTAACTGTTAAATAGGTATGTGCAGATTTGTTCGGAAAGGTTGCCCGCTACAACAGAAATACCTGAAAATAGTTTTTCCAAAAACTGGCAGCAGCGCTACCTGGCACAGGGTGTTTTATGAGAAATATGACGCTACCTGCGTCACCCCGCTGTGTGCTTCGGCGCATTGGTTGCAGAGAAGTATCAGGGAACCAGCCAGTGACCGGCCCACGCCTCATTTTCCAGGCTAAATCCGGCCCGCAGGTGAAAGTCCTGGTTCAGCTGGAGCAGTTGGACCGAGCGTGGATAGAAAAGCAGGGGGGCAAAGTATCGGCCGTCCTCCGCCAGAGCATCATACGCTACATCGGCCGGTGCATCTATGATGCTACCGGGTGGTTTTTGCGTGGTATAAGATGGTTTCGAGACTGCCGGAACTTGCCGCCAGTGTGTAAGCGTATCCTCCTTGTTCATGGTCAGGGAAACTTGTCCGGCCATGCTGATTTGCAGTTTTTTCCGGGGGTGCCAAAACAAAAGGGAAGCTGCATTGGCGGGGTGTTCCTGCAAGTCGCTAAATTTTTGGGAGCGATTATCCGTGTAAATCAACAGACCTTTTTCGGGATCAAATTTTCGCATGACAACGGTGCGCTGGGAAGGCATGTTCATGGTGCAGGTAGCCATCACAACATGGCGGAAGGGGTGGCGGCGGTCGGCATTGGCCCGGGTCAGTTCGGAAGTGGCCAACTTCCAGAAGTCAGGTAGCGTTGTGGACATATTTTTTTTAAGTGAAATAAACAGATGCCAAAAAGGTTTTGGCCAGGCCGCACCGATTGCAGACTTTTTATTCACGGGATGTTTTATGCTGTTGACAAAGCCATAATCAGGAAAGAAAAAACGAATCAACAACTACACTACAGCCGCCGGTTTTCTTATTCCGGACGTCCAGCCACTACCCTACTCCAGTCGCCCGGCGGCCCAGAGAAGTCCCAATTCTGCCTTCCGGGATTCGGCCTGTAGTTTCGCCAGCTTTAGTTCTGCTTCGATCAATTTATTTTCCCGGGCATTGATCAGGAAAATAGAACTTTCGCCGATGGCAAATTTTGTATTCTCCGCTTCGAGGAGTTGCCGGTAGTTGTCCCGCATTTGCGAAGCGAGCTGAATCTGCCGGCGCAGGTTGGCCAGGTCGTTTTGATAGGCTGACACTTTGTTCAGCACTTCCTGCCTTTTTTGGGAAAGGCCAAAATTGGCATCCATCAGTTTTAAATCGGCCAAAGCCAAACCACCCCTTTCTTTGCGGAGCAGGATGGGAAAACTGAGTGTAGCCCCCAGCTTATAGTTTTCGCGCAGCAGGTTGCTGGTGTTGCCGTCATCGGCCGTCGGGCGCAGGTTGAGACCATCGCCCAGGAGGTTGTAGCTGACATCGAGCCGCGGTTTGAGTTGCTCCGCTTTCCACCGGCGCTCCACTTCCAGTTGCTGAATTTTGAAATCGTACGCCCGCACTGCGGGGTGGGTAGCGGCCAGCTCAGCCGCCGGAGCCGACAACCATTCGGGCATGCTCAGCGGGGTGCGGATTCCGACCGGTTGTTGGGTCGTATCGATGGGTAAGGGGTTTTCGTTTCCCCACAGGAAATTTTGCAGGTTCAC
>JBFIJS010000947.1:0-1645 GCA_041600595.1 Saprospiraceae bacterium
ACCGCCGGGAGATTGCCGCCTGCAAAGTGGCCCAGGGCTGGCGGGACGAAAAAGCTAAAGAATATACCGTGCTGCCCGCCGATTTCAACACGCAAAGCGCTGACTACGCCCCAACGCTCTATAAAGACCGGCAGCTCGTTTTTACCTCCGACCGCAACGCCGCTACGGGTGACGATACCTACAACTGGACGGGCGGGAAGTTTTCCGACCTGTTTGTAGCCGACCTGCAAACCAACAGCGTGGAAAAATTTAACGAGCAGATCAATTCGCCCTACAACGAGGGTACGGCCGTTTTCAATCAGGATTTTACCGAAATGTATTTCACTCGCTGTTTTGGTGATAAAAAAGAAGATAACTTTTGCAAACTCATGGTCAGCAAGCGATCCGGTATCGGCTGGACAGTGCCCGCCGCCCTCGACTTTTTACAGGAAGGTGTCAACTATGGCCACCCTGCCCTTTCTGCCGATGGTAACCTCCTGTACTTTTCCTGCAACTCCGCCGACGGCTGGGGTGGCTACGATATTTGGGTGAGCCAGCGGAATGCAACTTCCGGCGAATGGGACGAACCCAAACTCCTGGGCCGCAGCATCAACACAACCGGCAACGAGAAATTTCCGTACCTCGATGGCGATACGTTGTATTTTTCCTCCGACAGCCACACGGGCATGGGGGGACTTGATATTTTTAAAACCTGGCAAATGGATAACGGGGCCTGGGTGCCGGTGAAAAACCTCAAGACGCCGATCAACTCCGGCTCCGATGATTTTGGGCTGGTCATCGACTACGAGGCGCAGAAAAAAGGCGATGTGCTGCAGGTGGGCTATTTCACCTCCAACCGCCCCGAGGGAACCGGCAATGATGACATCTACCGCTTTGAAAAACGCCCGCTCCCACCCGAACCAAAAAAGCCCGAAATCCCGCTGGCTGATTACAAACTCATCCTGGAAGGCTACGTGTTGGAAAAAATTTATGCTGAACCCGGCAACCCCGACAGCAAAATTCTCGGCCGAAAACCGCTGGATGGTGCGGCGGTGAAAGTAATCCTGGGGAAAAAGACCAAAAATTTTACCGTGGTCGAAGATGGTTTTTTCACCTTTGAAATGGAGGAAAATCAGGACTACCTCTTTATCGCATCGAAAGATGGCTATCTGACCTCCGAAGCTGCTTTTTCCACGGTCGGGATCGGGAAAGACCCCAATAACCCCGTGCAAACCTTTGAAGTGGAAATCGTGCTCGACCGTATTTTTATCAATAAGGAAATTGTCCTGGAAGATATTTACTACGATTTTGATAAATGGGACATCCGGGAGGATGCCAAACCTACGCTCAACAAACTGGCCCGCAACCTCGAACTCAACCCCGGCATCCGTATCGAACTCTCCTCGCATACCGACTGCCGCGGCAACGACCGCTACAACGAAGACCTGAGCCAAAAAAGGGCCCAATCGGCAGTGGACTACCTCGTGTCGAGAGGCATCCGGGCCGAACGACTCTCGGCCAAAGGCTTCGGCGAAAACGTCCCGAAAACGGACTGCCTCTGTAGCCGCTGTACAGAGGAAGAGCACCAGCTGAACCGGCGAACGGCCTTTACGATTTTGGAGGGGGGGTAGCGGTTGGCAGTTGGCGGTTGGCAGTTGGCAGTTGG
>JBFIJS010000948.1:0-1638 GCA_041600595.1 Saprospiraceae bacterium
GGAAAAATATTTAGGCTGATAAAGTAAGGCCACATCGATTCCACGCTCATCCGGTGAATCGTAATGGACAATCTGGTAGTTTCGTTTGGCTATGGCCGGTTGTTCGACAAAATCTTCCAGTACTTTCCGGTTTTCAACTTCACAAACCCCTAAAATGGCTGCTCCGTCCGGAGTCAGATCAGTCCCTATTTCGCTAACTACGCGGGCCAGGTTTTTCAGTTTGTCCTGATACAGTGCCGGGGTCCAGCTTCGCCGGCCACCCGGGGTAAATTCTTCATCTCTTTTGATGGGGTCATCTTCGGTATCGAATAGGTTTTCAAAATTGTAAAACCCCAAACAAGCCACCGTAAATTCACCTCTCTGGGCTGTCAGGCTGATAAATTGAAAAAGGAAAATTGTGAAGAGAAGGGTTTGTTTCATTTTTAAAAGTTCGTGTTTGATATTTTTTGATTGTAAAAAAGTTTCGAAGCAACCTTTGCGGTAAAACAGGCAAGTGAAGGAGCAGCCTACAGCGACAAAACTAAATGAATATCAGGATAGTCTGCCCGTTGCAGGAGTTAAGAAATTAACAGAATGCACATTTCCCTGGCTTGAGTCTATTCAGCCGGGCAACTATTACCACTCGTTTTTCCCCGCCGGCAAATAATTTTGTGCAAAATAACCGGCAGGTAATCTATGGAATGACCGGACGGCTGCCATCTATATGCTGCTTTTAATTTCAAAAAAAATCCCGCTTTCCTGCCTGCACCTCATCCAGTATAGTTTGCGACAGAAGTAGTAACCAGAAGGTTACGTCAAGATTAAATATCCAAATACATTGATTGCTAATTAAATGAACGCGTTAACTTCGCAATTTTAAAACCATTTGCATGAATAAACCTTTCCTTACACTTTCCCTGCTGCTCTTTGTTCTTGGATTCACTTATGGTCAGGATGTGACCATTAGTGGTATCATTCAGGGAGCCAACCTGATTCCACTCCCGGGTGTAACAGTGGCAGCCGGCAACAACCAAACGACAACCGACGACGCTGGCTTTTTTCGGCTTACCGTCCCTCAGTCCTTCTCGCCTATCCAATTGACGTTTACCGATAAAAACGGAGAGGCCGTTGAACGTTTTGTCAGCACCAACGGTCTGTTCCAGGTGAGCATGGGGGTTATCACTTTTATGGAGGACCACGAAAACGTTCCCGGCCGTATCGCACCAACCTTCAAAGAACAAATCACCGGGGAAGACCGTATTCCCACGATTACTTTATCCGGAGATGACGAAGAGACCGAGTTGGGGCCGCAAAATATTTCGGGTATCCTTTCCGCTTCCCGCGACCCCTTCGTGGCCGCTGCCGCCTTCAACCTCAGCACGGGCGGCTTTGACATCAGAGGTTTTCGTTCCGAAACCACCGTCCTGTTCAACGGGATGCCATTCAATAATATCGAAAGCAATTCCATTTTCTGGAGTGTTTGGGGCGGCCTGAATGATGTTACCCGCAACCGGGAATCCGCCATTGACCTCAGCGCCAATGCCAATACTTTTGGGGGCGTCGGTGGTTACACCACATTTGATACCCGTGCGTCCAAACACCGGGTACAAAAGAGAGTCTCCTACCTGTTTTCCAATCGTACCTACACCGGACGTTTGA
>JBFIJS010000949.1:0-1627 GCA_041600595.1 Saprospiraceae bacterium
GCTGGCGGTTGGCCCGGTGGCGATGGTTTCCTTGCTAACAGCAGCCGGGATCGGAGCCCTGGCCGACGGCGGTACCGAAACGTACATCGCCCTGGCGATTACACTGGCTTTTTTTGTAGGAATGATTCAATTCCTGCTGGGGGTATTCCGGCTGGGCTTTCTGGTCAACTTTCTGTCCCATCCGGTGGTGAGCGGGTTCACGTCGGCGGCGGCGCTCATCATTGGTCTCAGCCAGCTGAAGCATTTACTCGGCATCAATATTTCCCGCACTCACCATGTGCATGAGATCGTTATCCAGGCTTTGGAAAAAGCCGGTGAAATTCACTGGATCACCTTTGCGCTCGGCCTTGCCGGTATTTTTTTAATCAAAGGCGTAAAAAAAATAAACCAGGCCATTCCCGGGCAACTGGTCGCAGTCGTTTTTGGAATCTTTGCGGTGTGGTTGTTGGGGCTGACCGGACAAGGCGTGCAGATTGTTGGGGAGGTTCCCAGCGGATTGCCTTCCTTTTCACTTCCTTCTTTGTCTTTGGGAAATATAAAAGCACTCGTGCCCACGGCACTGGCCATTTCGCTGGTTGGTTTTATGGAGAGTATCGCCGTGGCAAAAGCGATACAGTCCAAACACCGCAACTATAAAGTGGTGCCCAACCAGGAACTGATTGCCCTCGGACTGGCCAATGTTGGCGGGGCTTTCCTGCAATCATATCCGGTAACGGGCGGCTTTTCCCGGACCGCCGTCAACGACCAGGCGGGGGCAAAAACGGGGATGGCGACCCTGATCAGCGCACTGCTGATCGTCCTGACCCTGCTTTTTCTGACTCCCTTGTTCTATTATTTACCCAATGCCATCCTGGCATCGGTCATCATGGTGGCTGTTTTTGGGCTCATTGACGTGAAAGAAGCGGTGCATTTATGGCGGGCTGACCGCTCTGATTTCTGGATGCTGGTCGTCACTTTCGTGGCTACCCTGGGCCTGGGTATTGAGCAGGGCGTTGGGGTAGGGGTGGTGTTGTCGCTGGCCTGGGTCATATTCCGGTCCACCCGTCCGCACGTGGCGGAGTTGGGCAAGGTGCCCGGCACACATTTTTACCGAAATGTGGAACGATTTAAAAATGTAGAGGAAAGAAAGGATCTGCTCATCATGCGTTTCGATGCCTCCCTTTATTTTGCGAATACCAATTATTTCCGAGATCACCTCTACGAAATGGCCGATCGCAAAGGCAAGCATCTGCGGGCGATTATCATCAATGCCGACAGTATCAACAGCCTCGACAGCAGCGGTGCCCACGCCCTCGAAGAACTGTTGGAAGAATATCAGGGTAAAGGAGTGAAAATGATGTTTACCGGTGTAAAAGGACCGGTGCGGGATGCCCTGTCCAAAGCACACCTGACGGATAAGATCGGTACCGACGGTTTCTTTATGAGCGTGCAGGATGCGGTTGATTTTTTGGATAAACAGTATGAGAAAAAGGAGAACGTACCATTCTCTGATTATACACTGCAAGTGAATGAAGACTGATCGGAACTACGGATTGTCAGTCGTAATCCAGGTAACATCCCTCATTGGTCATGGAAAAAGCTATTCAAGAGTTTTTGGAGAATAATCTGCGCTGGTCAAAGCAGCAAC
>JBFIJS010000950.1:0-1627 GCA_041600595.1 Saprospiraceae bacterium
GTATCGAAACCGAAGCATTGCCCGCCATCATTGATCCCAAAGAAGCCTTTGCAAAAGGACATATTTTATCCAAGTCCAGAACTTTTCAAAACGGGGATATCCAAACTGCTTTTGCACAAGCTAAGTATATTTTTGAAGGAATAGCTGACTCGGGAGGCCAGGAACATTTATACCTGGAAACCCAGGGCGCTTATGCTTATCCGATGGAAAACGGCAGCATCAAAGTACATAGTTCTACTCAGGGCCCCACTCAGGTACAAAGAGCGGTTGCGAAGGTTCTGGGTATCGGGATGAATAAAGTTGAGATTGATGTGACGCGCCTGGGGGGAGGCTTTGGTGGAAAAGAAGATCAGGCGAATCCTTATGCGGCAATGACTGCTTTGGTCGCCTGGCTGCTGAAAAAACCGGCAAAATGTATTCTCCTCCGAATGGAAGATATGCGAATGACTGGTAAACGCCACCCCTACCGCAGTGATTATAAAATCGGGCTGGATGAAAACCTGAAAATCATCGCTTATGAAGCTTCCTTTTTTCAGAATGGAGGAGCTTCAACAGATTTGTCTCCTGCCGTTCTAGAGCGTACCCTTTTTCATGCGACCAACAGTTATTTTATTCCAAACACTTATTTACAGGCACATTGCTGCAAAACCAATCTTCCACCCAATACCGCCTTCCGGGGCTTCGGAGGTCCACAGGGGAAATTTGTCATAGAATCGGCCATTGACCACGCAGCCAGAGCCTTAAAAATCAATCCTTCGGAAATCCAGGAGAAAAATTTATTGACAGACGGAGATGAATTTCCCTACGGCCAAATCGTCGAAAATAGTGAAGCGAAAAACAGTTGGGCCCAGCTCGATAAAAAATATGCTATCGAAAAAATCAGGGAAGAAATTGAATCCTATAACCGTAAAAATACCTTTTCAAAAAGAGGCATGGCAATGATGCCGATTTGTTTTGGGATTTCATTTACCAATACCATGATGAACCATGCCCGGGCACTGGTTCATGTGTATTCGGATGGCACGGTTGGCATCAGTACCGGAGCTGTCGAAATGGGGCAAGGTGTCAACACCAAAATGATTCAGGTAGCTGCCAGGGAATTTGGTATAGATGCATCTTTGATAAAATTAGAAACCACCAACACTACCAGGGTAGCCAATACCTCACCTTCTGCAGCAAGTGCAACCGCAGATCTCAACGGGAAAGCGCTTTTAGACGCTTGTACCCAGATTAAAAACCGACTAAAAAAAATGATTCAGTCCACCCAGCAATTGGATGAATCTACCCCTGTTATTTTTAAAAACGGTAAAATCGCTATTCCAATAAATGACATAGAGATGTCCTGGAAAGAGCTTATTACCAACGCTTTCGCCCAACGCATCAACCTGAGTGCCAAAGGACATTACGCCACACCAATGATAAATTTTGACAAAACAACGGAGAAAGGACATCCTTTCGCCTATCATGTTTATGGAACGGCGCTGATTACCACGACAGTTGATTGCCTTCGGGGTATTTATGAAATAGACGAGGTGCATATCGTCCACGATGTCGGAGAAAGCATTAATGAGCTGGTTGACCTTGGGCAAGTCGAGGGCGGGCTGGTGCAGGGGATCGGCTGGATGAC
>JBFIJS010000951.1:0-1615 GCA_041600595.1 Saprospiraceae bacterium
CGTCATTTAAGGGGATATCCGTACTGACTCCGGTCTGTAGTAATTCACGATTGGCAGTGCCCGGTTCCATTCTGAAAGGGGTACCATTCCAGGTCACGGACACCACTTCCTTGATGCCCGTCATTCCCTGAATGCCAACTGATATCCGCGCCGCTTCCCAATCTACACTCGCAGGATCAATGTGAAGAGCGGCAAGGTCGGGTTGTTCGAAAACGCCGGAAAGGGTCAGGTCAGCCTGGTACAGCACCACATCAAAAATACTGCGCCGACGAATTTGGTGAGCCAGCTCTCCAACGATATCCAACTGCTTGGGTAAAAAGTAGGCGGTATGCCTGGTCAGTGTTTTTCTGCCATCGTCGTACTCAAAAATAGAAGTATAGGGTACCGATAAGACCGGCCCGATCACTGCCTGTTCCCCACCCCACGACTGATTGACTTCCTGCTCCACCTCACTTTGACGGTGTTGTCGTTCCCGTATCAGGTCACTGATCAGGGCGTTGGGAATTAACAGGATCAGGACCAGAAAGCCGATGGCCAGTAGCTTGATAGCAACTGATTCCTTGAGCCATTGGCCGATTTTGCTGAAAGAACTCTGTGGATGGTGATCCGAATTGGTGGTTTGCATAATTATTATGTTTAAAGTACTTTGAAATACAAAGTGATGAGGTAAAAAAAAGTCCGGGTTATTCATCCCCTTTCAGCAACTCCTCCAGCGCCTTTAAATGATCTTCGAATGCTTTTCTGCCAGCCACGGTGGCACGATAGGAGGTCATTGGTTTTCTACCCACAAATTCTTTTTTCAATTCAACATATTCCTCCTTTTCGAGGACTTTTAAATGACTGGCCAGGTTTCCGTCGGTCAGCCCCAGCATCTCTTTAAATTCATTGAACCCCACCCAATCGTTGACCATCAGCATGGACATGATGCCCAACCGGATGCGGTTGTCCAATTTGGTCGTACTGAGTTTGTCGAGCAGGTGTTTCAAGTACAAAAAGGTTTGAATAATTTGAAAAAATAAAAAGTTTGCCAAGAGTAAATAAGCGGATCGTCAATCATGAAATCCCCTACGACCGCTCGTATTTTTGGTACATCATTAATCCGTAAACGATGTGCAGCACCCCAAAACCAATGGCCCAAAGTTCCAGACCAAACCCGGGGTAATACAAGCCAATAACACCCAGTATTATTTCAGCAATGCCCAAATAGCGAATATCGTCCAGGGTGTATTTACCGCCATTGACCAAAGCAAGTCCGTAAAAAATCAGGGTAGCCGGTGCCACCAATCCAAACTGACCGTTTTTATACAGCACCAGACAAAAAATGCCGCCGGTTATCAATGGGATAAATAAATTGACCAGCATCCGGCGGGCCATGGCATCCCAGATCTTTTGACCGTTCTTTTTTGCATTCCGCGTGGTGAAATAAATACCCGAGGCCAGTGCCAGCAAAAAAACCACGATGGCATCCAAAACGAAAAACACCTGGTAGGGAATCCCCCATTTTCCGTTTTGCAAGACTTCATAATAGTAAACCTGCTGACTGGAAAACAGCGGCAAACCGAGGTAAACATACACGGCAGCGGCTCCCAGCAAGGCCCATACGCCGGCTGCCACG
>JBFIJS010000952.1:0-1606 GCA_041600595.1 Saprospiraceae bacterium
CTCCCTGGTCGGCATAAATGGCACCCTCTGCGTAAATGACTGCGATTTTATCCTTGATCTTGTAATTAGTTTTCGGGTTAAAACTTTTTCGGTAATCCTCGATGGAAATGGTTTTCAGTTTATCCTTTTCACTCTGACCGGTTTTTGTTCTGATGTCGGCCAGCACATTGTCGATGTAGCCCAGTTCGTCCACCATTCCCAGCCGGAGTGCCTCCTCTGCGTTGGTTAGCCGGAGGCTGTCGGCCATTTCTTTCAATTCTCCCACAGTCTTGTGGCGTGATTCTCCAATTACTGAAAGATAATTGTCGTAGAGAGGATCAAGGAATTCCCGGAGTTGCTGGCGGTTTTGGTCACTCATATCGTTGCGGCGATAAGGTTCGGTGGCGCTTTTAAATTGACCGGCGTAGAATACCTGCATTTTAACCCCGACCTTATCCAGCATTTCTTTGAAAAAAGGTACGGTGGCGGCGAGTCCGTGAAAGTCGATGCCGCCAAGCGGACTAACGAAAATCTTATCAGCAGTGGAAGCGAGGAAATAAGTACCCTGGCTGTAATTTTTAGCAAAAGCATTGATGAATTTTCCGCTTTCTTTAAAATCGACCAATGCTTCCCGGATGGAAGAGGCGGTCGCAAAACCAGCCATGACATTGGTGCCTAAGTCCAGCAGAATACCTTCAATTTTGGGGTCGTCTTTGGCGTGTTCGATGCTGGCCAGAATGTCGTTCAGACCGAGGATTTCCTGATTGCCGAAATCAAATGGATTCAATTCGACATTATTGGTTTGCTCCGGGATGGGGTTATCCAGTTTCAGATGCAATACAGTTTTGGAGCGAACATCTACTTTTTGGTTGGAACTACTGCCGGCGATGCCCGCCATAATGACAAACCCGACACCGAAAAGGGCCACCGTTGCGAGGAAAACCCCCAGGCACGAAGCAAAAACGAACTTGAAGAATTGATTCATAAATTAAAAAATTTAGTTTAGTGTTTAAACAGTCGGGTACTTCTTAAAGAAGCTAAGGTAACATAGCGAGGACAGGCCTGTTTCTTTTTTAGATAAACGAAAGTAATTGACAGACAGCCTTTGTCGCCGGAAAAAAGGGGCAGCTTCAACTCAAGTGTAACACGCTAAGCAAATATTCAAATATCATTTCTTTTTCTTTTGATAAATGCCCAACAAGTCTACTTTTATCTTCAAATAAAATTTGGCACATTTTGTTGTGCTTTACTGGTATGAATTAATGAAAGTGACCTGATATCCTTTGATGAAAAAGAAAGCCTACCTATTAATCCTGCTCATATCTTCCCTCAGCAACTATAGTCTTTTGGCTCAGTTGGATGTGACTGACGCCACCACAGCCCCTTTTACACCCGAAAATCTGATCTCCAATATCTTTCTGGGCGACGGGGTTTCCATCATTGATATCAGCTATGAGGGCGATCCGCTGGCCGTCGGGTATTTTAAAGATGGAGAAAATGCCATCGGCCTGGACCGGGGAATTCTGCTGACCAGCGGCCGGGCGGCCTCCCAAAATTGCGGCGGCGGCCCTTATGGTGCCGATTGTAACGGCAGCACGTTTTCCAGTAACGACATGAACAGCGGCGC
>JBFIJS010000953.1:0-1605 GCA_041600595.1 Saprospiraceae bacterium
ATCAATGTGCAGGCCCGCATTAATGGCTTGTTTTATGGTCTCGTTGGCAGCGGGAGGTAGTTTGCCACCATCGGGGGCGAGCCCCATGACGAAGTATTGGGCCGGCGAGCCCTCTTTTTCCGCAAAGGCAATGGCTACTTCCAGATCCGTAAAGATGGGAATACCGGCATACCGGCCGTCCAGTATTTCACCGGCATCCATTCCGTTGAACCGACTGTCGATGACAGCCATTACGCGGTAACGCTCGGTAAAACGAACCAGGCCGTGAGCGGTCTTTCCGTTGGGGGTATTGTAGGCACCTTCGCAATAAACGATGGCATTTCCGTCAAGGACTTTTTTCATAATAGGTAACAATTCAAGTTCTCAGTTATTTTTTATTCCGATTGCTGCCCCGGCAGCAGGGGGCTTCCCGGCTCAAGCTTTCCGGCCCGATAAAACCACGACAAACCGGTCGTTTTGCACGAGGTCGGGGTTTGGCGCATCTGCCAGGGCGGCCAGGCCGGCTGCGCTGGCCGGCAGAATATTGAGGCCTTCTTTCTCTTTCAGAATTTTGGTGAATGCCAACAATTTCTTGTCGGTCACATTGGTAGCCCAGCCACCGGTTTTGAGGATGGCCTGCAAGGTAATATCGCCATCGAAGGAGTGCCAGTTGATGAGCGGCTCGTTGATGAGTGACTCTCTGATTTTTTTCGGGTCGAGGTCCTCACAAACGCTTTTTTGTTTGAGAAATGATTCGACGATCGGATTTTTCCCCGCAGAACTACCCGCCACGATCAGGGGTATCCGGGAAGTTTTCCCCCTTCGGTAAAGGCTTAAAAAGCCTTTATAAATACCACTCAGCATGGTGCCATTGCTCACCGGAGCTGCTACTATTTTGGGGGCATCCCGCAGTTCGTCATAGATTTCGTAAGCTATTTCGCCGTAGGCTTTTAGCTGTAGAGGCGTATTCTCTCCGCCGGGGTTGGCATCGTAAAAATCCTCCTGCTGGCTGAAGGCTTGTGAAAGGGCCACAGCATTTTCATAATCGCCCGGCACCCTCCTGATTTCCGACCCCATTTTTTCCATATCACCGATCCTTTTAGTGTGATAGGATTCGGGGATAAAAACCACACAGCGGATACCCGCAGCCCGGGCGGCCAGGGAGCAGGCCACGCCATAGTTGCCACAGGTGGCCAGGGTGATTCCATCGAAACCCCGGCGCAGGGCATCGGCGCACTGAGCAAAAGCGA
Source organism: Saprospiraceae bacterium (assembly GCA_041600595.1). GTDB lineage: Bacteria > Bacteroidota > Bacteroidia > Chitinophagales > Saprospiraceae > UBA6168. Next base: position 1,230 of record JBFIJS010000953.1, read on the forward strand.
TGCGGTCTTTCTGAGTACCGGTGGGGTTGCCTCCTTCAAATTTGAGAAAAACCTGCCGAATACCAATTTCCCGTTCGAGGTTGCGGGCACGGATCAGGGGGGTGTCACCGATTTCGGAATCAGCGATGGTTTCAAAAGCCTCCAGTCGTTCCTCCAGGCTATTGGTTTTGTCAGAAAGAATATCGTACTGGCTTTTTATTTCCTGAAAAATATTGAACCCGCTTTGAGCCGGTTCAGCAATATTGATAAGCGTATGATCCATTTAACAGATGCCCGGAATGGCTAGAAATTTAATTGTCAATCGAAGATATGTAGATAAAGAAGCAAGTTAGTTTATGTTCAGAGAAATGCCTAATTATTCAGCCTGATTCCGGGG
>JBFIJS010000954.1:0-1604 GCA_041600595.1 Saprospiraceae bacterium
CCACCGCAAACTTGTGTACTCCCGGCACGCATGTGTTTATGGCCGATACGCTGGTTACCGATCACTGTATTAATTCTTCTTCCAAAACCTACCATGGGGACCAATGGGTGTCGGTCGAATTTAAAGTGTATGGCGATTCATTGGTTCAGCATTTTGTAGAAGGGGAATTGGTGCTGGAATATACCAAACCGCAGTACGGCGGATTAGTCGTCAACGGGTTTGATGAAAAAATTAAAAAAGACGGCCAACCCCTGGCAGAGGGTCATATCGCCTTGCAAAGTGAGAGCCACCCGATCGAATTCCGAAAGGTTGAACTGTTGAACCTGTGTGGTTGTATGGATGAAAAAGCGCTCAACTACAAAGCCTATTTTGTACAATCAGATAACGCCAGTTGTAAATATTGATCGCTGCCTACAAGACTCATTTGGCGAAAATTTGCCCAAAATCTTTAAAGGATTTGAATTCGATGGCATTGCCGCTGGGGTCGAGGAAAAACATGGTGGCCTGCTCACCAGTTTCTCCTTTAAACCGGATATAGGGTTCGATGATAAATTCGGTACCTGCGGCTTTTAGTTTTTCCGCCAGGGCTTCCCATTCCTCCATTTTAAGGATCGCTCCGAAATGTTTGACGGGGACATTTTTCCCATCCACCTGATTGGTAGGGGCATTTCCGTCTCCGTCCTCGACCAGATGAGCCGTAATCTGGCTGCCCCAGAAATTGAAATCGATCCAACGATCGGAGGTGCGGCCCGTCGGGCACCCGAGCAAGTGGTGGTAAAAGTCGTAGGCTTTTTGCAGATCGTTGACCGGGAATGCCAGATGGAATGGTTGCATATTGATTTGGTATTTTTACGTTTTATAACAATCGTTTTTAAACTGCTGTGCAGAACAGCCGGGCTTGCGTCAACCTTCCAACGGCCTGGTATAAACGCCTGTTGAGAGGGAGTTCAAACAGGAAGGATAGTTGCCAGCACTTATGGGGCCGTCATGCAAAGTCAAATTTAAAATCAATTTCATCGTACTTTTTCCATTTGTCGCCTAAAAATAATCTATAAAACTACTTTTCGTCCTAACTTGTGACCCTTCTTAAAAAATGACGAACCCGGCATTACTATGAAAAAAGATGCAACCATTCTCATTGTTGATGATGAGGAGGACATTCTGCTTACATTAAGGCTTTTTCTAAAGCAACACTTTGAACGTGTATTTACCGAGCGCAACCCCAACCTCCTGCCCCGTATGATGCGCCAATACGAACCTGATGTTATTCTGTTGGATATGAACTTTCGCAAGGGAGACACCAGTGGTACCGAAGGAATGCGCTGGCTGCAAAAGGCGATTGAGCTGGATCCCGGTGCCAACGTGATCATGATTACTGCCTATGGCGATGTGCAAGTGGCGGTAAAATGCCTGAAAGCAGGAGCCGTCGATTTTGTGGAAAAACCCTGGCGCAACGAAAAGCTGCTGGCCACCATCAATGCGGTGGTGCAGTTGAGTCAATCCAAGCAGGAAGTCCGGCAACTGCAAGACCGGCAGAAACTGCTTAACGCCGACATGGACCAGCAGTTTACGGAAATGATCGGGGAATCGCCGGGCATGAAGCA
>JBFIJS010000955.1:0-1597 GCA_041600595.1 Saprospiraceae bacterium
CCTTTAATGTGACCTGGGATTTGGGAACCGCAGATATGTTTAACCCGAGATATAAAGATGCCAACGATTTTTTCACAGCATATAAAGGCGACCAATTGCACCGTTCTGCCATGTTTACCGTCGGGTATCAATACCATTTTAATTTTGAAGATCGGTATTGATCGGGATATGTAAAAGGTCTTGTTATTAGGAAATGGGGGAGCTTGAATTTTTTATTTCCTCCATTTCTGATTTTAATTGTCTAATTTTTAATTCTCAGGTAATATGAAAATCTGTAATAATTGTAGCGCCACGAATAATTTAACAGCGGTAAAATGTGTGACTTGTAATATGCACGGGAATTTTCGACCATTGACAGAACAGGTAGAAATGCCGTCTCCGTCCGCAACGGATATTACTTGCATGAATTGTGGAAATATCCATACAGGAGAGGCGGCACATTGTCACCATTGTCGGTTCCCGGTCAGCCGGGGCCAGGTTCGCTCGTTTTCCAACCGGTCTTTACAAATGATCCGTAAAGTCGGTTGATCCGGCAACAACCACTTCCCTCGTATTTTTTAATTGAATAAAATAAAAAAGCCATGTCCAGAAGAACGACTCAGCTTTTCAGTTTATCCTTATTGGATTTACTGACAAGCGCTCTGGGGGCGATTATCTTTCTTTTTATCATCACACCAAAAGGAGGAGAATCGGCTGCCAGGGTTCAGCAAGCAATGGTATATTTTGATACCACACAGATGAAAATTTACGGCGATCTGGATGATAGCCTGTTGACCAAATCGGCCGGAGATACGCTATTCACGGTGTTGTTGGCTTACAAGGATTTGCCGAAGCCGGCAGAGGAGCCGGTGAAAAAATGGGTGTATAATGAGCAGCGGCCGTTGCCACAACCAACCGTGGAGCCAGCGAAAAAACCGGTCAATCAACCCCCGAAAACGGCTCCCGAAAAGAAAAAGGAGCCAACTACACCAACAAAGAAAGAGGTGCCGGAACCGAAGCCGGAGCCGGCCCGGGAGCCCGTTGCCCAAAAGCCTCCTGAATACAAAGGGGATGCACCGTCGGTACCGTGTCTGGTTTCCTTCGAAGTGACCTGGGGCAGCAAGAGCGACAATATTGACCTGTATGTGTGCAAAGGAAATTCCTGCGTGTATGGAGGAAATAAAAAGGACAACCAAATTGGTCAGTGGGACAGTGGAAAATCGAGGAACCGCCTGTTTGGAAATGACCTCAGAACCAACCAGGAAGCGGTTCGGCAATTTGATAAATTAATTCCGGGGGAATATAAAGTATATGCGGAATTTAAGGAAAGTGAAACAAACCGGAAAAATGTGCAGGTCATCGGTTTGGTTTACACAAAAAATGAAGCAGGCGATCAGCGGGGTGAAAAATTTTCCCAAAAACTGGAATTAGGAAAGGGCCGTACTTTATTAGCGACCATTACCATCCGGCAAGACGGCAGCTATATTTTGAAATAATCGAAATTAAATACTGTGTGTAATAAGATTATTTATAAAATGCGGGGCAGGATAAGCCTATCTTTTTGCAACTTCCTCGTGTGCCCCTTAAAATCCCTTTGGGCCGGGCAGTCTGATGCCTC
>JBFIJS010000956.1:0-1596 GCA_041600595.1 Saprospiraceae bacterium
CAGCCAGCCTCTGCACGGGGGCATCGTCGATCTTCATAGGCTCAATGGCTTCTACATTGACCTGACGGGAAGAGAAGGTCATCGTGTTGAAAGTAAAGACCAACCCGATGGCGAGTATGGCGAGCAGTAAAAAGCGCAATAGCAGGCGGCGGAGTTTTTTCATGAAATCTGGGCAGTTAGCGGTTAAAGAATGCAAAGCAACCAATTTCGGGTGAACCTACTCAAAGAATGCCGCTGTTTTTGTATTCTTGCTTGAGCAAAAAATTAGAAAAATATGCAAAAATCGGATTTCCTGTTCTCGATCGCTATCTTAACACTGCTGGCATCCTGCAGCGGGGGGCCACCATCCGAATCAGTTACCCCGCCCAGGCATATCGTTTTCGTGACCGGTGATGAGGAGTATCGTTCGGAAGAGTCGATGCCCATGCTTGCCAGTTTGCTGGAGAAGGAAGGCTACCGGGTCAGTGTTTGTTATGCGCTGGATTCAGCAGGGTTTATCGCTCCCGATCATGTCCATCACCTGGCCGGCCTGGAGGTGCTGGATAGTGCGGATATGATGGTGTTGTTCACCCGCTTTCGGGAATTGCCCCGGGAGGAAGTCCGGCACATCGTTGATTTTGCCGAATCGGGCCGGCCGATGGCCGGGTTCCGTACTGCGACTCATGCTTTCCGGTACCAATCGGATTCGTCGTTGATGTATCTCAATAATGACTGGCCAACCAAAGTCTTTGGACAAAAATGGATCACGCATCATGGTCATTTTGACGATGGGAACGGCCGCCTGACGAAGGTGGAATTGATCGCTGACAAAGCGGGCCACCCGGTTCTCAGGGGTGTACAACCATTCGAAGCGTATTCATGGCTGTACCATGTAGCGGGCGGACAGGACAGTTTGTACGGCGATAGTGATCCGCTGCTTAGAGGTACAGCCCTGCGCTCCAATCATGCCAATGAGAACAGGCTTGACCAGTTTCCTCTTACCAACCCCGTAGCGTGGACCAAAACATACACCGGCCAGTCCGGCAAAACAGCCAATGTGTTCTTTACCACCCTCGGGCACCCCTACGATTTTAAGGAAATGTCGATGCGCAAACTGGCGCTCAATGGCATCGTATGGGCGCTGGAAGGAGGTGCCAAAATACCGGCAGAGGGCATGCCGGCTGACTTGGTGGTGCCTTACGATCCGAATAATTCCGGGTTTGGTAAAAAGTATAAAACAGGAAGAAAGCCCTGACGGCTATTTGAAGCGGGACAGGTTTTTTCAATAAAATATACGTGAATAAAAAATGTAATTGGACAGTGTTTTCGGTGTGGTTTTTGTCCAATTAATTGGCATAAAAAAGATCTTCCCTTTCTATTATCTCCATATTTCTCTCATTTCATTCAATATACAGGTTGAACGCTGAACAGAAAATTATCCCGGCTACCGGGATGAGTTCTGAGCGGGTTGTTTGTCTTTATTTCCGGAGACCGGCCAGGTTGCTGGTTGAAGAGGTCAATCATGCTTTAACTGACATGAAAACGCCGTGTATTGAATGCCTGAATTATGCCGACTGTTCAAGTTCCAAGTTTCCACGTTTCCCTGGCTAGTACCCC
>JBFIJS010000957.1:0-1575 GCA_041600595.1 Saprospiraceae bacterium
AAAATCCCTTGAGGCAGGCTTTCCGGGTGTTGCCAAAAGAGCGACTTTTCCTGCTCCGCATTTTTTAAACATACTTAAATTACACGGTATTTAATGTGCAATTTTTTAATTTACCTTTCCCGCACGGGACAGGAAAATAAACCATTCAGAAAAGCCTCCGGAGCGTTGCCTTATAGATTGTAATATCTGAAGTTGCGCTGTGTACGACGATGGAGTTTATAAGAAAATGTACTTTGCCATCGTTGGTAAATATGGCTGTAAGGTCGTTTTTAATTGTCCTTTTTCCGGGGTTATTGTTTAGAAAAAAAAAACTTCAATATGAAAAAGCTATCGTTCTTGATGCCGGTTTTATTTCTGCTGATGTTTGCATCCTGCAACAAAGAGAAATTGAAAAACCTGGAAAACCAATTAGAACTCAAAAAACAGGAAGTTGCCCTGCTGCAAGGCCAACTCGACAACCTGGAAGCCACCAACGGCAGCCTCCTCGACCGGATGGCAGACCTGTCCGTGATCAGTAAAACGGGAGCAGAAAGTATCAATGAATCTTTAAAATCCCTTTCCCAGCAGTATGGCTTCATTCAAAACCTGACCACCAAAATGCAGTCGAAAGACTCGCTCAATCTGGCGTTGGTCATGAATCTGAAACGTTCGCTGATCGACATCAATGACGATGATGTTTTTGTGGAAGTGAGGGGAGGTCTGGTACATGTTTCCATTTCCGACAAGCTATTATTCCAGTCGGGTAGTGCGAAAATCAACAGCCGGGCAGAAGAAGTGCTCGGAAAAATAGCAGCGGTGATTAATGACCACCAGGATCTGGATGTGGTGGTGGAAGGGCACACCGACAACGTGCCGATCACTAACGCCTGTGTGGCTGACAATTGGGATCTGAGCGTAAAACGGGCGACCTCCGTTGTCAGGTACCTCGTCAAAAGTCATTATGTGGATCCAACCCGCATGACAGCCTCCGGCCGCTCGGAATTTTCACCCAAGGCCGATAATAGTACCACTGATGGTCGCAGTAAAAATCGGCGGACCGAAATCGTGATTACGCCGAAGCTGGACCAGTTTTTCAAGCTTTTGGAAGCACCTAAAGTAAATGGTTGACCCGGACAGGCAGCCGTTTTGATGTGGGTTAATCCATTCCATTTATTCATCCAGCTGGCAGGTTTCCGCAAAAAACACATAAAAAGGAGCGGCACTACGGGTTTTAATCGTAGTGCCGCTGTTTTTTGTCAAAGGCATGGTTGTTCGCACGTAGAGTGAGGAGCGTATGAAAATAATAGTTCTGAGGATATGCCACCTTCCGGAAGGTCATTTTCCCAAAAAACCTGTAAATCCCGCAACTTTGCACCCACTTGTAAAATTTATTACTTGTTCGGGCGTCTTAATGTTTTTGTGAAATGGCTCCGCCGTCGGGGTGAAGCATATTTCAGTCATTTCCCATAGTTCATTTGTCAAATTTGTTTACCATAAAACTAACAATGTCTTTAAAATTATTTTTTCAAACCTTCTTTATTTCATTAGTTGTCTCACCGTTGTTTTCCCAAAAAATGGAAGTGATCCGGACCAAAG
>JBFIJS010000958.1:0-1570 GCA_041600595.1 Saprospiraceae bacterium
CACCGGGAAACGATCCGAGGGGGGGAGGTCATTGTGCAATACAAAATGGAACGTTTCGAGTGCATCGATTGCCACAACTGACCCGGGGTTGGTCAGCCATATTTTCGCATGGTATATCCGAACCGCTTCGTGATGAGCACACCTGTTTTTTTCAAAAACTGTATGGGGAGTTCGCCGCCGGCGAAAATATAGACGAGGTCGTTGTGGATAGTTTCCTGGAGTCCGTCGTCGGTTGCTAATTGCACCTGGTCGGGGGTTATTTCCGTCAAATTGGAGCGGTAAACAATCTTTATTTTTCCCATGCCGGCCAGGTAATTCACTCTTTCCCGGTTTTCATTTCGCAAGCGCCAGAATTTGTCTTTACGGTAGGAGAGGGTAACCTCATTGTTGCCGGCCAGCGCTGCTGCGGCTTCAATGGCAGCATCGCCACCTCCGACAACGAGGATTTTTTTCCCGGTAATCCGCTCTGGTTCCAGGAGGCGGTAATAGACTTTTTCCAGATGTTCGCCGGGAATGCCCAGTTTGCGGGGACTACCGCGACGGCCGATGGCCAGGAGTATTTTTTGGGCCCGGAATGTTTGCCCCTGGCTGGTGAGAACCTCAAAACCATTGCCTTCGGGGCGAATGTTTTCTACCCTGGTATGTTCTTTTACATCAATATCATTTTTGGATAAAACGGCATACCAAAGGTCCAGCAGTTCTGTTTTTGAAGTGCCAAAAAGTTTGGCTTTACCGTGGAGGGGCAGGTGCATCGGGGAAGTCATGACAATTTTGGAGCGGGGATAGTTGAAAACAGAACCACCCAGGGAATCCTGCTCCAGGGTTAGGGCATTAAGCCCCAGTTTTTTAGCCATGAGCGAAGCCGAAATACCGGCCGGACCGGCTCCGATGATGATCAGGTCATAGCCGGCCGTGTTCTTTTTGATCCCCGATTTCACAATGTTCTCGACGGCCATCTGGCCCTGTTCCACACTGTTTTTGATCAAACCCAAGCCACCGAGTTCGCCGGCGATAAAGATCCCCTGGATGTTGGATTCATAATTTTCGTTGATGTGCGGCAATTCTGCTCCGCGCTTTTCTGTGCCAATGACCAGGGAGATAGCCTCTACCGGGCAGCCGTGAAAACAGGCACCGTGCCCGACGCAATTGGAAGCCTCGATCAGTGTGCCTCCTCCGTGCAAAATACCGAGGATGTCCTGCTCCGGGCAGGATTTGACGCAGGAAGCAGATTTTATACATTTATCCAGGTCTATCAGCGGGTGCAGCGACTTTGGTTCGTGCAGCCCTTCGTCCCTGGCTTTCTCTATTTTTTCCTGAACGATTTTGGAGGCATTTTTCTGTTCTTTGAGATAATAGAAGACCACTCCCACACAAAACAGCAGGACGCTTGAATAGATAATGAGTTGCTCTATCAGCATGGTCTTATTGCCTTTTGGTCATGCGACCTGTTACTAAGTACCGTGTAATTTAAATTTGCTTTAATTTTTTTCCCTGCAAGTGGGCCGAAGGATTCACTTCGCATTGAGGCATGAGACTGCTCGGCCCAAAGGGATTTTAAGGGGCGGCGTCG
>JBFIJS010000959.1:0-1570 GCA_041600595.1 Saprospiraceae bacterium
GCCCAAACTCCGTACATTAGCCCTCAGAAATGCACCACCACCAGCGTACTGGTGCAAACAATATAATAATGCGGGCGTTTGTACGTCCATTTTCACCAAAACAAATTGCCTCATGATCAACAGGTTTTTTTTGGCCCTTTCTATGTTACTCCTGTACACTTCTGCAGCCATTTCGCAAAGTAGTGAGTTCTATGATTATATCGAGAAATATAAAGAGATCGCTATCAATGAAATGGAAAGATCCGGCGTCCCCGCCAGTATTAAACTGGCACAAGCCCTGCTCGAGTCGAATGCCGGCAGAAGTACTCTGGCCAGAAGGGCCAACAACCATTTTGGGATGAAATGTGGCAGTGACTGGAAGGGAAAAACGTTTCACCGGGAAGACGATGATTACGACGAGTTCGGCAATTTGCAAAAATCCTGCTTCCGCGCCTACCGAAGAGCTACGGATTCCTATATCGCCCATTCTGAGTTTTTGAGGGATCCCAAAAAAGCGCACCGATATGGCTTCCTATTTCGCCTCAACACTACTGATTACCGAAGATGGGCCATCGGCTTGAAAAGAGCTGGCTATGCAACCGCCGGAAATTACGATACCAAACTGATTAATATCATCGAAACCTACAACCTCGCTCAATACGATAAAATGGGCCGGAACGCATTCCCTGACCGACCCGATAAAAATATCATTGCTGGCCTGGATTTGAGGAAAATCAATGACATCAGGGTCGTTTTCGCCAAAAATAAGATCACCGTACAGGACATTTCCATAAAAGCCGGGGTGAGCGTAAAAGCATTGAACCGGTACAACGAAAAACTACCCGAGGTGAGCGATACCCTGGTGGAAGATTACCGTATTTTTCTCCAGCCAAAAAGAAACCGGTTTCGGGGAAAAAAGAAATGGCACTATGTACACGAGGACGAGACAATGTTCGATATCTCGCAGGAGTATGGCGTAAAACTTAAAAAACTGTATTGCCGAAACCGCATGGACGACCGTGCGCAACCACAACCGGACGAACGGATCAAACTTAAAGGTTGCCGGGTTAAAAAAGGTGAACGCCCCCGACTGTCCAGTGAGCCGGTGCCCGAGAAGGTTCCCGTCATCGTGCAACCTGACGATGACTTCATGGACGACGACATTTCCCCCATCAACCCGGGCCCGGTCGTACCGCCCACCGTCAATCCAAGCCCAACTTCCCCGCCGGAAATACCAGCGGTGCCGGAAGTTTTCTACACCGTTGTGAAAGGAGACACACTTTACAGCATTTCCCGTCGCAACGGACTTACCGTTGACCAGTTGATGCGGTTGAACAACCTGACCTCCACAACGCTGACTATTGGTCAGGTTTTAAAAGTGAAGTGATACCTTTGCGGTTCGTCGGCTTTTAAGTCAGACCAAGCCTGCGAAAAGTTTGGATATCAAACGGGAAGTGGGATTCCGAAATGAATTTGGAACCAGCCTGACGGTCACTCTGGGAAGTATCTTCCACAGCCGACCAGAAGTTATTCAGTATTTTTTGAAGAATCTTTCACGCAATATTCATCTAAGAAAATATGAAATTAAAAA
>JBFIJS010000960.1:0-1565 GCA_041600595.1 Saprospiraceae bacterium
CACAACTCGGCTTCGCCAACCGTGGATATTTGGGTAAATAATACCCCGCTGCTGACTGATTTCGAATACCGCACTGCGACTCCGTATATCGACGTGCCTGCCGGTACCACCCTGAACATTGGTGTGGCTCCGTCACCAAGCACCGACCCCAGCCAGATCATTGCTACCTTCCCGGTCAACTTCGCACCCGACGAAACCTATGTGGCCATCGCTTCCGGTATCGTCGGTGACCCGACGACTCCATTTACCCTGAACCTCGTAACTGGTGCCCGTGAAGCCGCTACTTCCGCTGATGTGGACTTTATCGTGAATCACGGTTCGACCGACGCTCCTACAGTGGATGTCATTGCTCGTGGTGTAGCTACAATTGTTTCCAACGCCTCTTACGGTGATGTGACAGACTACATTACGGTACCAGCCGGTGAATACATTTTGGATATCACACCAGCCGGTCAGCCAGGAAACATTGTTGCATCGTACAATGCTGATCTGAGTGGATTGGGTGGTGGCGCAGCAGTTGTCTTTGCCTCCGGTTTCTTTTCACCAGCGACCATGGACGACCCGGCCTTTGGTTTGTGGGTAACCTTACCAGATGGTACGACATTCCCGCTGGACTTGATCAATTCAACCGACGAAGCCGTTGAAGTAAATGGAATTGAGATTTACCCAAATCCAACATCTGATTACTTAAATCTGAACCTGCAGCTGAATAATGCTACAAAAATCCACTTTGACCTGATGGATCTAACAGGAAAAAGAGTACTGAGCCAGTCAGCAGGAACGGTTGGAGCCGGTCTCTTCTCCCAGCAAATAGTGATCAGTGATTTACTGCCAGGTTTTTACCTGTTGCAAGTAAAAACCGACACTGGAACAGTTATGCAAAAAGTAGTGATTGAATAAAGTGCATTTCAAATTGCCATAAATTGCCACAATATTTCCGGTGCAGGAACTTCGGAATTTTCTGAAGAATTCCTGCCCGGTTTTTTTTATAATAAAATGCAGCGTGAGGGTTCTCACGCTGCATTTTCAGTTATTAAAAGCACCATAAACAGGACAAAATCCGATCAAGCATATTCTATCATACGGAGCAGTATAGCACATTTTTAAACCACTCTGCCGATGAACTCTTCACTGATGAAAAAGAGTGGTGCTGCAAAATTTTCGGGTAGTCTGTTTCGGATTTATTTCGAGGTATTCATCAACGGATTTGAAAATTACAATCGGGAAATCGTTCTGTAATAATTTAAATCATTTGATTTCAAAATCAAATCAAGACAACTTTTATTCCCCGTCGTCTAATGGCATTTCTGCCATCAGACCTCCGGGAATCACACTGGTATTCATTACAGAAATATCTTCATCGTTATCAGAACTGTTATTGACAAACGTAAGCGTTCTCATAGTAGGACCTTCGGACAGGCCAAGAAAAAAAAGACAGCCACCTTGCTGGGATCTGTTATTGGCGAAAGTGCTGTTGTAAATTTTTGGATCAGTGTTTTTTTCGGAACAAGTATTAAAAATTCCGGAGCCAAAGGTGGCTTCGTTATTCACAAATTGGGTGTATA
>JBFIJS010000961.1:0-1564 GCA_041600595.1 Saprospiraceae bacterium
GAAAGAATTGATTTCCCAGTATTTGGTGCTGTCTCTGGCGGCCATGGCCGGCATTAAAGCTTCCGTTGACCCACTGGACCACGGCGTGGATCTTACTTTAAAGGAGGTGCGGAAATTTTTCTACAAAGACAAGGTCCGCTACATGAACTCGGGTAAATCGATCGATATTCAATTAAAATGCACCACGGAAAAGTCGGTTACCCAAAAAAACGATGCGGTCTCCTTCGATCTGGAAGTCAAAAACTACAACGATATGGTGGAGCGGCAGCGCAGCGGCGAACTCATCCCATTGTGTTTGATCGTTGTTATTTTGCCGGAAAATCCGGAACTTTGGTTCGAAAGTACGTTTGAAAAACTAATTTTGTCAGCCAAGCGTTTGTGGTATATGCCAGATGGCAACGCACCACTGTCCGACAACAAGCAAAAAATCAGGATTCACCTTCCTACAAAACAAACCGTATCGCCTGCTTTTTTTGCCACTATTTTTGAGCATTTGTTACCGAACCAACTCAAAATCTGAATTTATGTATTCATCGACGGTCATCGCATTTTTAAAGTCTAAAGGTTGGAAGCCAGCAGGAGAAAACGCACAATTTTACCGGTTTCAGCCACCTGCGCAATTTAGTTTCGAAAGCGATTTCCTCCTGGAAATCCCCAAGAACGAAAAGGCCATCACCTACCTCAGATACATGTCCAACATCGCCGAGGCACTCGCCGACCTTTACAGCGTGGATAAGGACAAACTGGAGGTTCTGTTTTCCAAAACCCTGGAGGAAATCAAGAGCGAACGCCTGCTTACCCGCGGTATGCTGGCCTATGCCTGAACCAAACGCCCCCCGTTTTTATTTCCAAACAAAACCTTAATCTTCCCTCCTGCACGGGTTCCATACACGTAAACCCACTAATTTTGCCAACTCGAAAATCTATTGCTGTTTTACTTTTGCCGGCAGTTGACAGCATTATACACAGATTTTATCGTCGGGAACAACGGCATGGCCGGTTTAAAACATTCACCAACAGCAAACTACGTGCGGTAAAACCTGTTTTACCCTGACAAAAAAGTAAGTGTAAAATTTATCCTGACACCCATCCGAAACAGAATTGCAAAAAAATGAAACGATTGTTCTCTATTCATCTCCTTCCGGCCAAAGTCATCACCGTTGCTGCCTCCCTTGCCGTATTGTTAACCGCCACCCCAACCGTTGCCCAAACTTCCGGTTACCGGATCGAGGTAGAAATCGGTGATTATCAAAGCGATACCGTTTTTCTGGGCTACCGCCGCGGCGAAAAAGTGTACAGTAAAGATACCGTTGCCATCAACGCCGACGGGAAGTATGTCTTCACTGGCGAGCAAGCACTTTCTCCGGGAGTCTATTTGATTCTCATGCCACCGGACAATAAGTTTTTTGACTTTGTGGTCACCCGCAGCGATCAGCATTTTTCCGTTTCCACCAAAGCCCCTGATTTTTTCAAAAATCAAACCTTCAAGGGGTCGGAAGAAAATCGCTTGTTGTATGACTATCAGGTTTATATGAACGATAAAGTGAAAGAGGTCAAAAAGATC
>JBFIJS010000962.1:0-1556 GCA_041600595.1 Saprospiraceae bacterium
GAGGCAGGAAGAGCCGGCCGCGACGGAAAAAAGTCCTATGCGGTGTTACTGTATGCCCCGATGGACCGGGCAATGCTGGAGCGGAATTTTGCCCTCGCTTTTCCGCCCATGGAAGATCTCCGGCAGGTTTATCGGGCATTGGGTAGTTATTTCCAACTGGCAGTAGGTGGCGGAGCCGGTCAGGCTTTTGATTTTGACATCGTGGATTTCTGTACAAATTTTAAACTGGACGCTTTGAAGACTTTTTCTTGTTTAAAATTGCTTGAACAAGAAGGGTGGATCGTGCTGACGGAGGCGGTTCATCTGCCTTCTTCCTTCAAGGTCACAGTGAACCGGGAGCAACTGTACGATTTCCAGTTGAAGCACAAAAACCTGGATATTTATATCAAAACCCTCCTCCGGCTGACCGAGGGGGCATTTCAACATTATGCAAAGATCAACGAAAATGCGATGGCCCGTTTTCTGAAAATACCGGTGGAGAAAATGGTAGCTGCCATCCATCAGCTGCACAAAGAAGGGGTCATTGATTACAGCCCGGCAAAGGATAAACCGCAAATTATATTTACCCACGAACGACTTGGGGCAGATGATCTTACCATCGATAAAAACCGTTTTGAAGCCCGCAAAAAAAGACAGCAGGAACGGATCGAAAAGGCCATTGCTTATGCAACGACGGACCGTTGCCGCAGCCAGCAGTTGCTCCATTATTTTGATGAGGAATCACCAACTTGCGGGGTCTGTGATGTGTGTTTGAAGAACAAACAGGCCGGCCTTTCCAAAGATGATTATGAACGCTACAAGGCAAAGATTCAGTCCCTGCTGAAGAGGGAAAAATTGAGCGAGCAGCAATTATTAGAATCATTTTCCTCCAACCGTCGGGCCAACGTATTGAGCGCACTGTCCCACCTTATGGACGAGGGTTTTATTGATCGGGAAGGCGATCAGTTATATTGGAAACAATCATGAAAAGGATCATTTGTACCGTCACCAACGACCTTAATTTTGATCAGCGGATGATCAGAATTTGTACGTCTCTTTCGGCGGTGGGTTTTGATGTTTTACTGGTTGGCAGGCAGTTGCCATTTTCGCCTCGTCTGGAAAAACAGTCCTACCGGCAAAAACGATTTCGTTTATTTTTTAACAAGGGAAAGTTGTTTTACCTGGAATATAATGTCCGGTTGTTTTTCTATTTATTTTTTGCCCGATTTGATGCTTTGTGTGCAGTTGATTTGGACACGCTCCTACCGGCTTTTATTATTTCCAAAATAAAAGGAAAACCCTGTGTCTACGATGCCCACGAATTTTTTACCGAAGTACCGGAAGTTGTTGAGCGACCCCTGGTAAAAAAAACATGGGAGGCCTTTGCGCAATTGATAATTCCCCGTCTGAAATATGCCTACACTGTTTGTGACAGCATTGCGGTTGTTTTTTTTGAAAAATATAGTACGCCGTTCGAGGTAATTCGCAATGTGCCGGTAAAAAAAGAAAGGCCGACCATTAGAGATAAAAAAGCGGATCCATTTATCCTTATTTATCAGGGCGTGCTGAATGAGGGC
>JBFIJS010000963.1:0-1555 GCA_041600595.1 Saprospiraceae bacterium
CTACCTGTTTTTTCAAGGGTCGCACTCACGCCGATGATATCGGCACCGGCTTCCGCCAGCCCGATGGCCATGGCCTTGCCGATGCCCCGTTTGCAGCCGGTAACGAGGGCGATTTTATTTTTTAATGAAAACAAGTTCTTCATTGGAAGTTGATAGATTGTTAAGAGGAACGGAATTCCCAATTTTAAACTCAATTGAAATGAAAGGTAAATCTGCCAGCCCTCTCAAAGGCAATTGACCGACGTTTTTACACCCATATTTATATTATTTTGGTGACATTCGCTTTTTTTAAAGGTTGAAAATGAAAAAAACGGCTTTCGGATCGGTACTGCTTTTGGCGACATTTTTCCTGCCCTTATTCCTGAGCGGGCAGGTGAATGTGCGTTTCCGGCATTTCGGAAAAAAGGACGGGCTGTCGCAGAATTCCGTTTTTGCCATTGCCCAGGACGGCCGGGGTGTAATGTGGTTTGGCACCCGGGAAGGGCTGAGTGAATTTGACGGGTATCGCTTCAAAATCCATCGGCACCGGTCGAAAGACCCAAACAGTCTGCCCTCAGACGATGTGCGCTCCCTTGCGTTCGACCGCTTTCGCAACTGCCTTTGGGTGGGTACAATAGATGGTCTGGGCCGATATGATTTTGATACGGGGAAATGGAAAAGCTATTTCCGGCCGGAACAAGTGGTTTCCCATCTCAATTACAATGTCATACACCATATTCTCGCTGACAGCATGGGAAGGGTTTGGGTGAGTACTTCGGAGGGGTTGAAATTCATGGGAGCTGAGTCCGACAACTTTATGCCTGTTGAACTGCCCCCGCTGGCGGGCATGGATATTAAGGTAGTTTTTGAAGATAAAAACCGGATCTGGGTGGGCAGTCACCGTGGCGTGTTCATTTTTCCGGAAAAAACAGATTTGGCAAAATCGCCCCGTCCCGCCCAGGAGCTATTCCCCGAACTCACACCGCTGGCCGGTTTACATTTAAAAACAATTGACCTACGGCGGGCGGGAGAATATTGGTTCGGCACACAAGCCAGTGGCATCTGGTGCTGGAAAGAAGAGACAGGCAAACTCGCCCCTTTCCGAAACCAGAAAAATGACCCGAAATCCCTCAGCCACGACAACATCCGCTCCACTGCCGTCGCCCCGGACGGAACGCTTTGGGTGGGCACTTTTTTCGGTCTGAACCAATATTTACCCGACCAAAATGGCTTTCGCCGCTTCCTGAACGATGACTATAACCGGGAGGGCCTGCGGAACAATTCGGTGCGTTCCGTTTTTGTGGACGACCGGGCCAACCTGTGGGTCGGGACTTACTATGCGGGAGTGAACTACCTCAACGAAGAGTTCAGCCGCTTCCAGATTTTCCAGCATCAGCCGGGCATCAACAGCCTCAGTTTCGACGTCGTCAGTTCTTTTGCCGAAGCTTCGAACGGCGACCTGTGGATAGGCACAGAAGGCGGAGGGCTTAATTATCTGAACAAAAAAACGGGGCAGTTTTCCTTCCTCCGGGAGGGCCAGGGGTTACAGGGCAACAATGTAAAATCCCTCCTGCTC
>JBFIJS010000964.1:0-1555 GCA_041600595.1 Saprospiraceae bacterium
ACTTACCTGGAATACCTTGCAATCAGGGCTGGACGACCTGGACCGGGCTCCTTTTTTTGATAAAATACTGGGGGTTTTGCAGCCCGATATCGTGACGTTTAACGAATGTTGGGACATCAACCGGTTTCAGGTAGCCACTTTTATGAATGCTGCCGTTCCGCTGGAAAATTTTCAAAACTGGCAAACCGTCAAACTGGACGAAGGCAATGTTACCGCCTCTCGTTTTCCCATTTTGCAAAGCTGGTCCATTCTGCCTGGCCAACGACTGACAGCCTCTCTGATCGATTTACCCGATGCCGTTTCGGCTACTGATCTACTGATTATTAATGCCCACTTCCGGTGTTGCAGCAATGATTTTGAGCGCCAGCGGGAAGCCGACGCTTTTGTAAAATTTATCCTCGATGCCAAAACCCCCGGCGGCGTGATTGACCTGCCAGAAGGCACCCCCTTCCTCCTTTCCGGTGATTTGAACCTGGTGGGTGATCGCCAGCAACTGACCACCCTGCTGACCGGAGAAATCGTAAACAACAACCAATTTGGGCCGGGTGGCCCGCTGGACTGGGATGATTCTGACCTCACCGACATCATCAGTCTGCATACCGATGCGCCTTTTGCTTACACCTGGCGCAACGATTTCAGTTCGTTTCCACCCTCCCGGCTTGATTTTCACATCGTTTCGGGGAGCGCCTCCAGCGTGGACAAAGCTTTTACGCTGGAGACTGCGTCGATGTCGGCCGGGCGCCTTAGTCAATATGGCCTCTTCCCTTCCGACACCCGCAAGGCTTCTGATCATTTACCCAAAATCACCGATTTGATTTTACCACCCCCCGTAGCCGTATCGGAAAAAGCTCCGGACATCCTGCTCCGGACATTTCCCAACCCCTCGTCAACGGTTTTCTCCATGGAGCTGAAAACCGGACAGACCGGATCGGTTCATATTTCCCTGAAAAACAGCAGCGGTGCCGTCACCGGCTCCTGGTCCGGAATTTACCCGGCGGGATTTCACCGGCTGCAGCTGAATGTAAGTCATTATCCATCAGGCATTTACCTGCTACAGGTAGCAACACCCGATGGCATTATCGTTTCACAAATGGTAAAAAACTAATCACTATGGAAATTCACAAATTTGACAAGACTGCTCTGGTTTTTGGCGCAACGGGTCTCGTTGGGCGACATTTACTACAGTTCCTGTTGCTACACCCTGCCTACCGGGAAGTCATCGTTTTTTCCCGGCGTTCTTTGAAAATTGACCACCCTAAACTAACCGTCCACCTGATTGATTTTGACCAGCCGGCAAGTTGGCGGCCATTGGTAAAAGGTGATGACCTGTTTTGTTGCCTCGGTACCACGATGGCCAAGGCGGGTAGTAAGGAAGCTTTTTACAAAGTCGATTTCACCTATCCGCACACTGCTGCGCAAGCAGCTCTGGCCAATGGTACCAATCAGATTTTACTGGTTTCTTCAGTCGGCGCAGAAGCCAATTCTGTTTTTTACTACAGCCAGGTTAAAGGCCAGATCGAAGATGCCATCAAAAAAATGAAATTCTGGAGCATTC
>JBFIJS010000965.1:0-1552 GCA_041600595.1 Saprospiraceae bacterium
AACCAAACCGGTGTACCGTACTTATTTGCCGGACTGGCTCTGACTCACTTCAATCCTCAAGCACAAATGCGGGGATCCTGGTATGATCTGCAGCCAATGCGCACGGAGGGAAATAAATACAACCGTTTTATTCTGGCGATACCTTTTGGGCTGGGCATGAAGTTTAATGTTTCCTACAAAGTCAACATCGGACTGGAATTCGGAGCGAGAAAAACCTTCACAGACTATCTTGATGATGTCAGTTCCTACTACCCGGATGTGATGGAGTTGAGAAATTCTGCGCCCACCGTTGCCGCTCTCACCTATCGTTCCCCGGAAATTACCGGCGAATTCGGAGAAAACCCAATGGGGACCAACAGAGGCAACCCGGAAAATAATGATTGGTATCTTTTCGGAGCCTTCACTGTTTCTGTCAATCTAACGGATAAATACGGACTTGACTTTGATAAAAAATACGAGATCTTCAAAGAACACCTGAAAAAACCTGAAAAGCAGGTGACTAAAGAAAAGGATCAGAAACACGAACAAAAAAAGACCCAGGATCGTACAAGAAAGAACAAGAGACTCTTCAGAAAAAAGACTTTCCTGAAGCCATTTGTGAAGCCAAGGGATAACAAAAAAACAACCAACTCCAACTGACAAAGAATTATTTGCTTTTTTTCACGAGATTTATCGGAGCGGCATTTTGCCGCTCTTTTTTTTTACTCACATGAATTCAAGGCCTCTCTGACTTCCAAATGTTTGACCACTCCGTAGTTATTACCCCAGGCACTGTTGATATAGTTTATAACATTTGTCACTTCAAACTCGGTCAATTGTGGAACACCGGGCATTTCCGTGCTGTAAATTTTTCCATTTACCACAACATTTCCTTTCATGCCGGCTCTGATGATGCAGGGCAATTTGTCCTGATTGATTTGCAAATAATCAGCTCCGGCTAAGGGGGGGATTATATTGATTAAGCCGGTGCCATCGTCCATGTGGCAATTCGAGCAGAAGTTTTCATACAATATCTTACCCTGTGTGTAGGGGTTTTCATTCTGGCAAGCATTGCTTACAAATAAAACAAGCATGGCCAACCATGTAAGCAGCAAAAACTTGCTATCATTTTTTTTGATCTTCATCAAGTAGCTTTTGAATGTCATTCATGAAACGATCAACATCGCCGGGGTCGGTACCGTCGCAGAACGATCTGATATGCCGGTTTTTATCCACCAGAATGAAGCGGCCGCTGTGGTCGAACCCTCCGGGCGCATCGGCATCTTCGAACGCACTGTTGAAATAGTCATCAGCAATATCCAACAACTCATCTTTATCACCCGTCAAAAAATGCCATTTTTCAGCAGTAACATCCAGGTTACGGGCGTATTTTTTTAAGGCTCCCACTGTATCCCTTTTAGGGTCAATCGAATGAGCTACCAGAGAAATGCCGTCTGTATTTTTGAATTTATCATGAATCCGCAGCATCTGTTTGGTCGTCTTTGGGCAAATCGAAGGACACGAAATAAAAAAGAAATCTGCGACATATGCCTGTCCGGAAAATGTTTCGTTC
>JBFIJS010000966.1:0-1548 GCA_041600595.1 Saprospiraceae bacterium
ACTGGGCGATATGACAAGCGCCAGTTGCTCAGCTACCGATAATCCTTTCTGCGACCCCAACCATTTGAAGGAAAAAGAAAGCGTCATCACCTTCGACTGCATTTACACCATTAAAACCGAAAACCTGGGAATCGGTGGAGGCTACCCTTACCGCAAAGGCTACCGGCTGGAAAAACAGGCTTACGCAGATAATTTAACCTGCGGATGTGAATAAACGGTCGGCTTATACGGAGTGGCTCATGGGTCGCTCAACAGGTGTTCTGCATTTAAATAGAAGTGTACGACCAGGTATCGTTGTAACGTCTCCGTCCGAAAAAAAGGGGCAGGAGCGATTTAGGGTTTGTGGCTATGTACCCAGTGTTGGCCGGCACCTTTCTGCGTGATTCTTGTGTAAAGCTATTTCAGGAAAAGACACCTTTTTTGCGGGAGTAGCTGATCTCCCCGACCTCCTCTTCGCCACCGGCTTGCGCCTCTTCCTCTTCCCTGATTCTTCTTTTGGTTTTATCAATCCTGACCCTGCTTTTTCAGGAAATATCATGCTGCAGGCATACAAATGAGCAGATTCCTGATGATTATTATTACTTTTTACAAAAAAAAGGACGGAATTTTTGGTGTTTATTAAATAAAAGGTACATTTGGACATCCAAAAATTGGTCAACCAATTTATGGTAAACCAAAAAAACGAAACCTGATCCTTTATGAAGAGCTTCGACCTATTAAATAATTTCCAGGAAATTTCGATTGAAACACCCGTTGACAAGATCATTCGGCAGATTCGTGAACTGATTACTTCCGGTCAGTTGAAAGCGGGCGACCGCCTGCCTCCTGAACGCAAATTGTCAGAGCGACTCGGCGTAGGAAGAACTAACGTGCGGGACGCCATCCGAAAATTGGAATTTTATGGCATTCTAAAAACACTCCCCCAAAGTGGGACCATTGTGGCTGGCATGGGTATCACAGCTTTGGAGGGACTTATCACTGACGTTTTGCAAATAGAAAACAGTGACTTCGCCTCCCTGGTAGAGACCAGAGTCTTATTGGAAACCCAAGCTGCCCTCTTAGCCTCCAAACGCCGGACGCCTGAGGACATCATCAACATTGAAAAAGCACTTCAAGCCTACGAGAAAAAAGTAAAGAAAGGCGTCCAGGCCGTGGAAGAAGATCTCATGTTCCATCTGAAAATTGCAGAAGCGAGCAAAAACTCCGTACTCAAATCACTCATGCTCATCATTACTCCTGACATTGTCAACAGTTTTATCAAACTCGACATTTGCAAGGATGGCCGGTTTTATAAGGCATTGGAAGAGCATGAAATTATTTTGAAACACATTGTGGCCAAAGAACCCGAACTGGCTGCCGAAGCAATGCGGGAACATTTAAAAGACGTTTTTGAATATAGCCAGAACTTGAAAAAGAAAAGCGAAAACGGGCATTAAAAAGGTCCGAAACCGGGCCCAATGGTAATATAATCACTAATTAATTTACTCTTAATCATGAAACTTAAACCTAACCACCTTGCCAATACCAGCTAAAAAAAAAGCTGGCAAC
>JBFIJS010000967.1:0-1543 GCA_041600595.1 Saprospiraceae bacterium
GTAGGCCAGTCCGCGCACACCGGTGGTGATCGAGGGGACGTTGTTGGCGATAATGCTGGTGTCGGAGCAAAGTACCACGTCGCAGGCTAATTTCTTTTTGTTTTTCTCCACCCAGGGGCGGAAACTGGGAGACCCAACCTCTTCTTCACCCTCAACACAAAATTTGACATTGCAGGGCAGACTATCCGTTTTGACCATTGCCTCGAAAGCTTTGACGTGCATGTAGGTTTGCCCTTTATCGTCGCAGGCGCCGCGGGCGAAAATGGCCTTTTTAGGGTGGATCTTGGTTTTTTTAATCACTGGTTCGAAAGGCGGGGAGTCCCAAAGTTCGAGAGGGTCGGGCGGTTGCACATCGTAGTGGCCGTAAACCAGGACCGTTGGTAATTTTTTGTCAATGATTTTTTCTCCGTAAACAATCGGATAGCCAGCGTGCGATTTGCCCTCTTTGGTGTATTTGGTCGGGCAAATTTCCACCTTATCGCAGCCCGCCTCTTTCAGACTGTTGGCAACAAAGTCGGCGCATTTCAGAACGTCGTCCTTATACTTAGGGTCGGCGCTGATGGATGGTATCCGCAACAATTCTTTCAGTTCCTCAAGGAAACGATCATTGTTTTGTTTGATAAAATCCTGTGCTTTTTTCATTAATTATAGTTTGATTGGTTGAAGGATGGACCCGAAATGAATCGGGCTAAGTTGCTGGTTTTACCGGGGCTGCTGGCAGGGGATTGACACGCTATCCCGCTTTTTGCTGCTGGCAAAAGTAGGAAGTAAGGACCACAAAAGCAGAGAAATTGTTTCACTGCCTGTCCTCAATTCAATTGTTCGTACAATAATTTATTGAACCGCTCTTCGGTCATCGCGAATTCAATTTTACCTTCTTTGGCGACACTGATGGCTCCGGTTTCTTCAGAAACAATGATCACGGTAGCGTTTGTTTTTTCGGTGATTCCCAACCCGGCCCGGTGACGCAGTCCGGCAGTAGCCGGCAGAGAGGTGCTTTCCGATAGAGGCAGTACACAGCCTGCTGCCAGAATTTTACCCTGGCCAATCACGACCGCACCATCGTGTAAGGGGCTGTATTTATTGAAAATACTCACCAAAAGGGTGTGTTTGATATGGGCATCCAGCGTGGTGCCGGATTCACTGATACTCTCCAGATCGAGGTTGTTGGCCAACACGATAAGAGCCCCCGTTTTTTCTTTTCCCATGTGCAAAACCGCCGTTTTGATTTCCTTAAAATCTGATTGGCTGAGATCGGTCAGGTTAAAGCTTTGTACCAGCCAGCGGCCGATAAGATTGGTGCGGCTGCGCAATGCGGTGTTGCCCAGGTGCAGCAGGAAACGCCTTATTTCCGGTTGAAAAATAACGATGATACCGATGACCCCCAGGGAAGCGACCTGGTTTAAAATGGTGGAGACCATTTCCATCTGGAGCAGCCGGAGGAGCCAGTAAACAATCAACAGCGTGGTGACTCCAATAAAGATATTGAAGGCAACGCTGCCTTTCAGTGTTTTGTAGGTAAAATAGATCAGGTACCCGACAA
>JBFIJS010000968.1:0-1543 GCA_041600595.1 Saprospiraceae bacterium
CGGGAATCGAATTCGATGGAGCCGCCCGTATGACAACATCCGTCTATCTCCGGCACTTCCAGCATCATGACCTCCGTCGAAGCGTGTACCATTTTACCATCAAAAACAAAACGGGAGAGGCGGTTTCGCCGTCCGCCCTCCATGAGGGAATAAAAGAGGTAAATCCATTGGTTTTCCGACCAGTCAGGGTCCAGGGCGACCCCCAAAAAGCCCTCCTCATTGCGGTCGTAAACCGGCATTTGCAAAATAGTCGTCAGGGTATCAGCCACCGGGTCGTACAATTTCATGGCGCCGTGGCGTTCCAGAAAAATGATCCGGCCATCGGGCAGGATCTCCAATTCAGTCGGCTCGTTGAGATTGGAGGCCAGGGTCGTGCGCACAAAACGGTCTTCCGGCGGAATCCTTTTGGTTTTTGCCCGGGAAAAATCAAGCACACCGGTGCCGGCCGCATACCGTATCCCATTGGACAGCAACGCTGAGAAAACCGGATCGGTAAAGTTATCGGCCCGATGGCCAATGGCCGTGTAAAAGGACCGGCCACCTTCGTATTCCTGAAACCAGGCGATGGGGTGTGAAGCGCCGTGTTTGCCTCCCTCGTAACTTTTTTCCTCAACCTCCAGCAATACATTGACCTGGTCAGACAGAAACGGGTCGGCCGGGTTGTAGCGCCAGGCCACTCGCTGGTCGATATGCTTTTCCAGTTGCCGCAGCGAATCGCCGGGGCCAATATTATTCTTGGTCAAAATAGTATTGGGTGCGTCCACCCAAACGAACCCGCTCGGCGGAACTTGCCGGAAGTTGTACCATTCCTCGGTCAGGGTAAATTGTCCGGGCAAGCCTGCTGCCAGTTCATGGTCTGTCGCAGCTAATTGCAAATCGGCTGGCTGGATGTCGGGATGATCCATGAAATAAGCTCCAACCAGCAGACCGTACCATGGCCAGTCGTATTCGGTTGCCGCTGCCCCGTGCACGCCAACATATCCTCCACCGGCTTCAATAAATCGCTGAAAATCTGCCTGTTGCGTATTGTTCAACACATCACCTGACGTATTCAGAAAAACAACGGCGGCATATTCTGACAATATTTCTTCCGAAAAAAAGGTAGCGTCTTCGGTGGCAGTCACTTCGAACCCTTTGTCCTTCCCCAGCTTTTTCAGGGCCGCAACCCCCGCTTTGATGGAGGCGTGCCGGTACGCATCTGTTTTTGAAAAAACAAGGATATGCGGCTGCAACTCCGGGGCACTGCCACAAGCAAAAATCAAACAGGAAACAACCGTAAAAACCAGAAATCTGAACATGAAAGTTATTTTAAATTGAAAAACGTGGACCATGTTTGGTGTTTTGAGCTACATGGGTTTCATTTGGCAGGCGAGGTAAAAATCGGTAGTGTTTTCTATATTTTAAACCAGGTTTATTTGGAAAACAGCCGGGCCGGAAAATCCCGATATGTCTCTGAGAAACTCTTTTAACAATTGGACGATATTCAACAACCAACAAGCTATAAAAACATAAAGTATTGATTTATAAATTGTTGCAAAACTGC
>JBFIJS010000969.1:0-1540 GCA_041600595.1 Saprospiraceae bacterium
GGAGCACCCCGAAGTGAATTCGGGACGGGCTTTCCGGCTGTTGCAAAAAGAACAACTTTCCCTGCTCCGCATTTCATAAATAAATTTCTGTTACACAGTATTAAACAACTCAACTTGCGGAAAAATAAACATAATGACACGCAAATTAAACCATAAGACGGGTCGGTAAAAAATATCCGGATTCGTCCTACCAGTTTTGCTTAGGGAGCAACCGATTGGATTATTTTCAAAAAAATAATTCTTCCCAAAAAGAAAACCCTTTTATGACTGCCGCTGGCCAATAAACCGCATTATCCGTTTTGGGTAATTGTGTGCATTTATTTTTTCTACAATAATTCCATTCTATCGGCCAGCCAATTTTCTAAAACGATTGGTCTCAGACTTTCCAATTTTTGGCGAAGTACTCGCTTTTTTTTCTGCGACAAGTGAACTTTAGTAAACTTTATTTTCGCCAGTTTTCTGGCAAATCTGATAAAATGCAGCATCGCCGTTTTTTTCTCTGCTGACATAAACTTCGCTTTTATGTACTTCTCAAAAGCCCGGGTATGAGCCATCAGGAAATCATAATCTTTTCCTTCTGCCAGAAAGCGGTCGAGAGCTATTTTCAGGAGCATACTCCTCGCCTGTATGTCGTAATGTGGCAATGTAAAGACTTCGGGTATCAGGGCATTTTGGGCATCCTCCAGTTTTCCCTGGTGGTAGTAAAGATTGGATTCCGCCACCGCTAATACGGGAAGACGCATGCTTTCCTCCAGGAAAGGGGAGAACTCCCGCATAAATGTGTGAGCCCAGTCATACTGCCGGCACGACATGGCGAGCAATACGATATTGGTAAATGCGCCATCCGTCATGCGTTGGTTAACCAGTAATATATCTGCTTCAATGGCTTTTTTATAAAGGGCCAGCATTTCCGGTTGAATTGGAAAATTATGTCTTCGGAAGGAGGCACCTAAATTGATGAGATGTTGCAGGAGCCAACGCTGATCCGTCGGCGATAAACCCGGAAATCCGTTTAAAAACAAATCCGTTAACTTCCGGAAGCCGGCTTCATCTGTCCTGTTCTCATAGAGCTTTATCAACTGGTGATACATGGCAATTTTTGGGTGATCTTCATGCAGTGCCGGGCTGCTGGTCTTTTCTAAAACTTCGTCCAGGGAAATAATGGAGTATCTGACATTCATTAAAAGTTCTCTGGCTTTCATTTCAGCGGCATAACGAAGTTTACTCTGCCAATAATACAAATCGAGGTGGAGCATGGCGGCGTCCAGCGCCGTTGCATTTGCCATAAACTTAGCGGTATCCGCATGAAAATATAGTTGTTGGTAAAGTTCTTCCAGCACCCGGTAATCTCTGACTTCTTTGGCCGGACAGGAATCAATTTCCTCCGCCAGGCGTGTTGCTTCCTCTTTGAAATGAGCATTCATATTCCGCCTGCCGAGAGCCTTCACCAACAACTCCCTGCGCTGCTGCGCATCAGCAGCGTTATCCTGTCCCAACGCCATTTTCATTACCAGAAAATCCTCTACCTGCCGGCTCATAC
>JBFIJS010000970.1:0-1538 GCA_041600595.1 Saprospiraceae bacterium
GAGCGACTTTTCCTGCTCCGCATTTTTTAAATATACTTAAATTACACGGTATTTAACTTGCCTGTATATCTGATTTTACAGAACACACAGGTGTTTTTCCCTGGCCTCTTGTCTGCTTATCCCCGATCCCTGGCCACTGCCTCCGGCGACGGTTTTCCCAGAAAAAAATAGAAGCCCAATAGCAGTCCGATCAGCAATACGCCTTCCAGCGGTTGTACTACATGGAAATAAAGATCGCCGACCAGATCGTAGGACCAAAATGAATCGGGCACTTTGCTCATGAGCACGATCAATGGTTTTTTTCCTTCAGTGGGCGGGTAGAAAGAGAGTACACCCGAAATGTTCAGCAGAACACCCAGTGCCAAAATGCCCAGTCCCGTTATCCAGGCGGGCCTCCGGAAAAACGATTGGGCGGGCTTTTCGGGGTTGATGTCAAAAGACCATAAAAACAGCAGTCCCAGTACCGCACCCAGCAAATCCGTGATCACATCATTGAAATCGAAGTAACCGGTAGCAGTCGGATTGAGGTAAAAATATTGGTAGGCTTCATCAACGGCCCCGAGGATCGTTGCCCAGAATAAAGTGGCCTGGTAATTCATCGTCAGTGGAAACAACAAAACAGCCAGCAGGGCATATTGGGGAAAATGTGCGGCTTCGGTAGCCAGTACGAAAAGGGTATTGTAAACAATGACGATCAGCAGGAGGGTGGCAGACAGGTAGATCAGCTTTGGTGTTCGTTGCGATCCCCGCAGCAAATTTCTGATGAGCAGAGTCAGGAATACGGTAAAAACCGACAGTGAGAAAAGCAGGACCGTCGTGTTGAGCGCCGCCCGGGAAAGGTGCCCCAAAGACTGCATAATGTATTTCCCTACGATTTCATGTGGCAGCATCACCAGTAAAAAGTAGCAGACCAGGATGATCCAGTTTGCCATTCTTCTTTTCTGCAACCAATCGGTTAGCTTTCGCATTATTTGTTTTTTTGTATTTATTCCATTTTAACAAAAGTTATTTATAGTATGCGAAGCAGAAAAAGTTGTTCTTTTTGCAACAGCGGGAAAGCCTGCCTCAAAGGGTTTTAAAGGGCGGCGTCGTCCCTTAAAATCCCGTTGGGCCGAGCAGTCCAGAACTTAATTGCCCGATTGTTTTTTTCGGTCCACATTTCCGGTTCATTCTTTAAAATAATTTTTGTTACACAGTATTTATACTCGTTTGCTTCCTTTGTGATTCAAAAAAAAGTAAAAAACATGCGCATCGCTTTTTTGGCAGACCCACTGGACCGGCAGTATGGCGGCATCCACGTTTACACCCGGGAAATACTTCGGGCGTTGGCAAAAGTGGACCAGCAAAATGAGTACCTGGTTGTCAGGAGCGAGCCCGGCAACGAGCTGGAAGGGATGGAAGAAATAGTGGTGCCGTACGCAAAACTGCCGGGGTACCGGTTTTGGCGGTTGTTTTTTCAGTTGCCCCGGTTACTCGTTGAAAAAGGAGTGGATATAGTCGTTGAACCGGCCCATTTCGGACCGTTCAATTTACCGGCC
>JBFIJS010000971.1:0-1534 GCA_041600595.1 Saprospiraceae bacterium
ATTTTTTAGTCCGATTTTAATGGCGCCGGTACATCCGTTTGTCGGCAGGATTCCATTACTTTGGGACTCTGTACTTCGAGTTATTACTATTCTCCAATTTTCAAAACCTCCTTATGCTAAACAACATAGACATTACCAAGATTTTGTTTTTGGATGTGGAGTGCGTCTCCTCTTATCCTGTGTACGATGATTTGGACGAAACGTTCCAGGAACTTTGGGCCCACAAAAGTAAGGGCATACTCCGTAAAACCATTCCAGAACCAACCGGGGATGACATAGCCGCTTGCTACAAAGAAAAGGCCGGAATTTACGCCGAGTTTGGAAAAATTATCTGCATCTCGGTCGGCCTGTTGGCCAGGGATGCAAATAAGAACCTGGTGGTGCGCTTAAAATCTTTTGCCAACGATGACGAAAAAGTGCTCCTTAATGAATTTTGCGACCTCCTCAACCAATATTACAATAATCCCAGTTACCATTTTCTTTGTGGCCACAATATCAAAGAATTTGACATTCCATACATCTGCCGGCGGCTCGTGATCAACCAATTGCCATTTCCGGCCCTGTTGCAGTTACATGGTAAAAAACCCTGGGAAACGAAGCACTTGCTGGATACGCTGGAACTCTGGAAATTCGGAGATTACAAAAACTATACGTCCCTGAAATTACTCGCTGCGACCCTCGGTTTTCCCTCTCCGAAAGACGATATTGATGGCAGTGATGTCGGCCGGGTTTATTGGGAAGACCAGGAGCTCGACCGGATTGCTGTTTATTGTGAAAAAGACGTTCTGGCGACCATTCAGTTGCTCATGCGTTTTCTGCTCATGCCGTTGATTGATGACAAGCAGGTCGTGTTCGTGGGGCGGGAATAAATGCGGCGGAAGAAGTGTTTCGGGTGAAATATATCCATCATTGAGTGAGGAACCGGTTCTCGGTCTTTCAGCAGTAGTCAGGCTTGGGTTTCCAGGGCATGGACCAGGAAATAATTATCCCTTTTTTCAAAAAACACCTCATAGGTTTTGTGGAATCCGTTTTTGTTGATAATGCCGGTCGTGCTTCCTTTTTCCTGATAGGAAAAAGGCTCTACGAGAATATGCTGCCGGAAATCCAGTTTTCGCCGACCGTAACATTTGTAAAGTGCCTCCTTGGCACCCCAGTAGATGTGCAAATGTTCGAGCCTGGTCGGCCCGGCAAGGCTCCGGCTCTCTTCCTCCCGCATAAACTTTCGCTCCAGTGCCGTTATTTTAGGGACAAATTTCTGGATGTCAATCCCCACCGTCATTCTTCCTAAAATGACTGCCACGAAATCATAGGAGTGGGAAAAAGAGACAAACAGCTCGTGATCGTTCAGGTGAGGTTTACCGTGTTCATCCTTGAGCATCGGTATGCGGTCCCAGTCGGGTTCGTCAGAAACCATGAGGTGAACCAAATGCCGGCTGGCCAGCCACTCCAACCGGCGGCGTCCTTTGATGATGGATAACTCAGCAGCCTCTGAGTCGTGCAGTACTAACTGCCTGAAGAAAAAAGATTCGTCCTC
>JBFIJS010000972.1:0-1532 GCA_041600595.1 Saprospiraceae bacterium
GGAGCAAAATGACCGGAATGAATTTTTGCCAAAGCCGAAAAACGCAGGTTATTATTTGTTGTAGCGGCGGCTGGTGGTGAGAATAATTCGTCAGGTGCAACGGCGGCTTACCCCGCAAAAAAAATCTTTTAAAAATGATCGGGAAAGACAGACCACAAAAAATCGGGTAATTAATTTTTTAATCGCCCGGCCCGGCGGTGAGCGTGCAAAGGCGAAAGGGGGCCGCAAAAAGGAGATATGGGCCTGCCTGTCCCTTACAGGGGAAGAGCAGGCCCGGGGACTTATTTTCTTGGCGGGCTGCCGCCTTTCGAGAGGTCAAAATAGATCCATTGCCAGGGTATGATTTGCGAACGGTTGTTGGCCAGCGTTTCCAGAAAAAGGGTTCCGTTGAGGCGTTCATTCCCGTTGGCAGAGATCAGCAGGCTGCTATTGTTTGGCAACCCGCCCCTGGTCAGCAAGCCATCGTGACTGATGCCGATCAGACCGTATTCGGCAGCTCCTGTAAAAGGCTCGGGACTGTTCACTTCGCCGGGGATGCTGAAGAAAACCGAAGGGGTGATGCCATTGGCCAGCATCAGTTTTTCAGTCTGAAGGACATCGTTTTCATGGCTGGCATCCAGCGTGAAATTTTGCGGAACTGCCTGATCAGCAGTCAGATGGTGGTGGAAGCTATGGTTGACCCAGGTGATGTCGAGGATATTACTTTTTTGCTGCTGCTTCAGCCAGCTCAGGTCGTCGGGATGTTTGATGATCCACATGCCGGTGACGGCAACGGTAAGTTTTACCGGTTTTTCTTCGGGGTTGGCTTTGTCAATGATGGTTTGGATAAAAGCCCGGTTGAACGATCCCGATGCCGGGCAAAGGTCAATGGTGAGGTCGATACCCTGTTTCAGCCGGCTGGCTGCAGCGTCGGCAACTTGTAGTTGCCGGAGGTGTGTCTCGTACGCATTGTTGAGTGCTTTGAGATAGGGCGTGCTGGTCAGGCCGGCCCGGATCGACGACCAGTCACCGGGTTGTAATTTCAGAGTGTTGGCGGGCAGCGTTTCTGTCTGCAGGCTGGCCGGATGGACGACCAGCATTTTTTCGACGCCGCTTTGCTGCCATTTGCGCAGGACGATCAGCGTTTCCTTCTGTCCGGCTTGCTGGGCCGTGGCGTAGAAGGGTTGATAACCAGTAACTTGAGCGAAAATATTAACGGAAAAGAAGAGTAATGCTAAGGTGGGAAAGAAGTGCATTTTCATGGCATTTGTTTTTTGTGTGTCTGCCGCCTTCGGCATGCTGGTGTCCGGTGCGGCCCGACGAATTGTTAAGACGGTTGTAGTTTGCAGCGGGTGTTGAACAGTGGTGTAAAACAGGGTGAAAGGTGATGGGAATGTAAGCGACAGGGCGGATTTATATTTTATGCAGGAGATTGAAACAGGTTTTTAACGGCCTGTTTCAATCTCTTGATCTGGCCCTGAACCCACAGCATATAAAGGTGAGGAATACGCTAAAAGTTTAATTTTTTGCAACAAAACTGACCGCTGAGCGCC
>JBFIJS010000973.1:0-1532 GCA_041600595.1 Saprospiraceae bacterium
CACAAGGGAAAACGTGGGGCTGGT
The DNA here is from genome assembly GCA_041600595.1 of Saprospiraceae bacterium. Taxonomy (GTDB): domain Bacteria; phylum Bacteroidota; class Bacteroidia; order Chitinophagales; family Saprospiraceae; genus UBA6168. The sequence continues at coordinate 25 of JBFIJS010000973.1, forward strand.
TGCCTTTTCACGGACCCCCAACTGCTCGCAAATGGCTTGCGTAAGCGTCGTTTTTCCTGCTCCCAGGTCGCCACTCAAGGTGAAAACCCGTCGGTTACCGGCGATTTTCAGCACTTGCCGGGCTGCGTTGTGGATGTCAGTTAAGTTTTGGACGATGATTTCCTGCATACGGTTTTTCATTTACCATTTTCCTCCATCACTGCCAAACCCGCTATCACCGCCGTCGCCACGGACATGGCCCAAAAGCCCGGTCCGGTTTTTCCCTGAAAGATAGCCTGGTAAAAGAAAGCGCCCATCACGCCCCCGAGGAGTGGCCCGACCACGGGTATCCAGGCGTAGCTCCAATTGGACCCCCCTTTGCCTTTGATGGGCAAAACGGCATGGACGATCCGCGGACCCAGGTCCCGGGCGGGGTTGATGGCGAAGCCGGTCGTGCCGCCCAATGCCATACCTATGACGACAATTAGTGCGCCGACAACAACAGGATTCAATCCTTCGGTAAATTGGTTGGCACCGATAAACAATAACCCGACGATGAGGACAAATGTGCCGATTATTTCACTGAGCAAATTGGCCCAGCGGGAAGGGACTGCCGGACCGGTGGAAAAAACACCCAGTTTATCGGAGGGGCTGTCTGTTTTACCCCAGTGGGGTAGATAGTGCAGCCAGATGATCGTCGCACCGGTGATCGCTCCCAGCATTTGGGCTATGATATACCCCGGTACATCGGCGAAGGGAAAATCCCCCGAAGCGGCCAGGGCCAGTGTGACGGCCGGATTGATATGGGCGCCGCTGATGCTGCCCACCGCAAAAACGGCCATCGTGACGGCCAGCCCCCAGCCCAAAGTAGTGACGACCCAACCGGCACTCTTTGCATACGAGCCCTGGAGAGTCAGACCAGCATTGACCCCAATGCCAAGGATCATCAGGACCATCGTTCCGATAAATTCCGCTAAGTAGGTGGACATGGCAAATTTCGTTTTGAATAAATTAAATTTAGTTTACATTTGTGCTTCCAACCCCCTCACTTATAACTCTTTCCCAACGAACATTTCGGCCCTAAAGTACATGTAGTATTTAAACTGTGCAAACTAACCTGATGAATTTGATTTCCATCTGATTAATCCCGTTTGAACACCTTTCCCTGCTCAAACCGATTCATAACCTGATAACTACTTTGACTATGTTGAACTTGTTCAAACTGCCGTTTTGGGGACGTAACAACGATCATGAAAATCTATTGCCTGGTCAGCATTTGGCCCAGGGGGTGTTGAGGAACTTTCTGGCAAGAACAAATGGCCGGGATACCAGTGGTGAGCTTGAAAAAGAGGTTCAAAAATGCCTGGACGCTGAGTTCCAATCGCTCCACGATTCTCTGCATGATGCACCAGCCGATAATCAATATCAATTGATCCAATCCTCCCTGCGGCGGATTGATGACCGATTGAAAGACCTGCGCCGGTAGTTTTAAGACTTTCCGGTCCAAAAAACACGTTTTCCCAAAAAAA
>JBFIJS010000974.1:0-1531 GCA_041600595.1 Saprospiraceae bacterium
CGTAGAAATTGCCCGTTTGCTCCCAGAAACGGTGGATGTCGCTCAATTGCGACTCGCTTTGTGGGGTGCCTTTCAACATGGATGGGAGTGGCATGGGGGGGGCACCGTTCATTTTTTCGTCGTGGCCAGCGCCCAGCACTTTGTTTTTGATTTCGTAAACTTCATCAAAACCACGGCGTACGACCCGCATGTTGTCATCGACCACCCGCTGGCCTTTGCTGCCAAACTTTTTGGTGACCTGAGCTTCGATGGCCTGCAGCAGCGTTTCTTCTGTCAGGCCTGCTTTTTCTTTCAGCGGCGAAGCCGCAAAAAACGCACCCTGGAAGGCGATGCCTTGCATCCGGAGTTGCAGTTCAGGATCGGTGGCCTCCTCTCGGGCGATTTTAAAACCGTCAATGTAGTACACGCGGATGTCCTGATCAATGATGACTTTCTGATAAGGTTTTGGAATGTCGGCCCACACTTCGTTGGGTTTTGTTTTTTCACTTTGAATGATGAAAACACCGCCTTTTTTCAGCCCCGCCAATGCGTTGGTGTGCTTGAAAACATTGGGGTCGGGCGAAAGCACCACGTCCACGAAGAAGTATTCGCAGTTCATGCGGATAGGTTCGGGAGCGGCGGCGAGGTAGTAAGTCGTCGGCTGGCCTTTTTTCTCCGAACCGTATTTCGGATTCGCCTTGATGTCGTAGCCAAGGAGGTCGTACAACGTCATGGCGAGGTTTTTCCCGGTGGTCACCGCACCCCAGCCACCGACGGAGTGGAAACGGACAGTCACGGCATTTTCCGGCATGAGGTTCGGATTTTCCGAGCCGCGGACGGACAGCTCCTTCACGTGCGGATAGGCTTCCTGAATGGTTTCCTGATAGGTACGCTGTTTAGGCGTATAGGGGGCGTCCCGGATAAAGTCGATAGACAGGTAAAATTGCTTTTTACGCTTACCATCCGGCAGCATATTCTCCACGGCGCCAATGATGCCTTCCGGCTGTAAATCGCGGCTGCCCATGCCGAAAGAACCCGAATAGAGTGCCGGCAGATCCGTAGCCTGGTAGCTTGCCAGATCGGGGTAGGGCAGGTCTTTTTTATGGGCACCGTTTTCCATGCACTTATTCAGCACCGAGCGAACTTCCCGCATGATAGGCGAGTCAACGGCCAGTGGCTGGTCGAGACGTTCGAGAATGGTGACGCCTTTTTTTCCTTTTAAAATATTACCCAGCAGATCCGCCGGGAAGGGGCGGAACATGACCAAATCGACCACGCCCACCTTGATTTTTCTGGTTTTCCGCAAATAATCTGCTACCGCCTGGGCGCTCGGAATCAAGCTGCCTTGACCGAGGATGAGGTAGTCGGCATCGTCGGCCCGATAGGTCATGACACGTTCGTAGCGGCGGCCGGTGAGTTCGTAATACTCATCGAAAGCCTGGTCGGTCAGTTGGCGGATATGGTCAAAAAAGAATGGCCGTTGTGCCGCCACGCTCTGCATGTATGAGTCCTGGTTTTGCACGATACCCGCCATGACCGGGTTGTCCACGTC
>JBFIJS010000975.1:0-1530 GCA_041600595.1 Saprospiraceae bacterium
ACACCTCGGACTCCATCAATGCCCGGAAGAGTGCGCTCGAGACAAACAGCAGGAACACCACCGAGAGGCCAATAACAGCTGACAAGGTCAGTTGGCCACTCCACACTGTATACTTTGCGCCAATGTAAAACATGAGAAAAAAGTACAGCAGCACATTGCTCAGCAGCATGAACCGTAGCCAGGAAATGCTCCGTTCTTCCACATTGGAAAACCGGTGCCGCAAAGCCCGCTGGTAGAGAAAAGTTTCCCGGTAGGCCAGGAAAATGTAGAGGCCGATATGGGCCAAAATAACGACATTGCCGAAAATCAATTCCGCCCCGGTATACGTATGGGCCCGTTGCAGGAATTCCCGCTGGTAGTCGGTTGAGTGGACATGGTAAACGACGACAAGCAACCCAAACAACATCCAGAACAGCAGGGTGTGCCAGGCGTGCTGCCACCGAAGCCGGAAATCACTGTACAGCACGGATTTGGTGTAGAAATACAACAACGGGCCGAACAACGCAGGCAGGGCATTGAGCCAAAAACCAGCCCGGGGAAATTGGAGGTAGACACCCCGGTACAAACAGTAACCATCGAGGATGTTAAGCCCGAAACTCAGAAAAAAAGCCCCCAGCAGATTATGGCTCAAACTCCGTCCACCTCGCCGCAGAAAGAGGAAAATGGCAAAGAAAAAGGCCAGAAAGATGGCCAAAAAGAAGGGAATATCGTACACGCTGAGCGGCATAGATGGCTGAGAATTTAAAAAAAGTAGTGCTGAAAGTACTTTTCTCCTACCTGCCCGAAAGTAAGACAATATTTGGTAGAGCCGATAAACACTTGGCGATTTGACTTGAGGAAATCTATTTTCCGAAACCCTTGCCTTCTGTCGGAGGGATGCAGGTCAGCGTTGTAAACGCACCCATTTGTTAGCAATCCATAAAATGACAGGCCGGTATTTTTAAGATAAATTCAAGTGAAGCAGTCAGAGCTTGGTCTGGCGGAAGGTAAATTCTGAGACGGCATCTACCTCGTTCCGCCCGCTCATTTTACAAGGAGAAAGAATGACGCAGGGATTGGTCATTGGAAGGTAAAGCTCAAGTTTTTTTATTTGACAATCAGGCTTTGCTGGCAAATTTTCAAAAACCTACCTTTGCGCCTTCTTTTAAACAAGCAAACTGCAATCGATCATGATTCTTTTCTTCGGCAACCCGTCCTCCAAAATCTACGCCGTCCAGACCAGTCTAACTTTACCGGTCGAGGATATCCGGAAACTCAACTGGCTATTTGGCGACCAGCCGTTTATCCAATCGACGATAATACCCGGCCCGTTCGTCGGCCCAAGGGCAGCCATGGTGACCCCCTGGAGCACCAACGCCGTGGAAATCACGCAGAACATGGCCATTGAGGGTATCGTGCGCATGGAGGAGTTTTTTAAAATAAAAGAAGGCGACCCCTACGACCCCATGCTCTCGCAGAAATTCGCCGAGCTGAACCAGGATATTTTCACCATCCACATCGAGCCGGCGCCGATTCTCGAAATTGAGGATA
>JBFIJS010000976.1:0-1526 GCA_041600595.1 Saprospiraceae bacterium
TGCTCCACGGCCTGCGCAGGCTCATGTAATCGCCAGGACTGAAAGAGAGCAAGCCGCTGCAATTTATCCCCCGTTTGCCAAAGTGACTCGTCAGGTGTTTCCACCCGTATCTTCCACTTTGGATGTTGACCAAGCAGCCATTTACCCGTCTCGCTCAACGACACCCCGATTAAATGCCACCATTCCTGCAGATCGTCACGGGCCATCAGCGAGGGCAGCAGGTCGGTTGGGAGCCGCTTGCCATTTTCCAGCAAATGGTGCAAAAACTCGGGTAGAATGGCCCCGAATTTTCCGTCTAAAATTAATTGTAAATGCCGGATGGATTTGAGGGAACAAGCATTCTCTTCGGTTTCGCCGGAGGGTTGCGGCAGCTCTCCAACAAAATCTTCCAGTAAAAATCCTGCTTTTTTTATTTGGGAAAACAGCGCTGCGGCTTCCGCAACGATTAAAGGCGGCTCCTTTTCTACATTTAATCCTTTGTCCTGAATTTGCCGCAACAGGTCGGCAGGAAAAACAGTATTGTCGGTTCCAAGCAGGGCTATTCTGGCAAGTTCTGTAAATGACATTGATAAGAGTTGATTTTTTTAGCAGAAAAAATAATAATGAGTCATCGGGTGTAAATTATTTTCTGCTAAATACTTTTTTATCTCGGCCTGGTCGTCCGGGGCCGCAACGGCGATAATAATCTGGGGATTTTTCAGTTTAGCCAAAATATTAAAATCCCGCAATTCTACGCCAAGTATTTCATGACCTGTTTTTTCCTTATTATTGGTAACCCAACCAAACGAAATATTTTTTTCATTTAATTGCCGGGCAATGCGCTTGCCTTTTTTTCCGGCACCCCATATAATAAGTGGCCGGGCAGCATCATAATCCGATTTTAAGAACCAGTTTAATTTAAGTTGCAGATAGGAATTATCGAGGTATTTTTCATCAGTACGGGAGGTGCGGTCCGGTCGGTCACGCCACTGGTGCAAAGTCCGGTCAGACGGTATCACATTAAATCCGGCCTGACGCCAACGAAAAACCAGGTCATAATCTTCCGGATAGATTTCCTCCCGAAAAGCACCACATGCCATCAGATCTTTTTTGAAACACATCCAGCACGGCGAAGGCACAACGCATTCTTTATATATTTCAGAAAAATTGTCGCCATTGGCCGTCAACTGATTTAGCCAATCTGCGTATTTCTGATAGCCCTCTCCTACTCCGTCGGCGGAAAAATATTCAACCTTGCCCGTTGCGACGTGCCCTTCCCCGTATTTCAACAGATCAGTTTTCATAGCTGCTAATTTAGCGGGCAGCATTTTATCGTCGCTATCCATCCGGGTAACCAGCGACCCGGAACTCATTTCAAATGCCAGTTTCAAAGCGGGGGCTATTCCTTTTTTATTATTTTTGAAAATTTTAATCCGCTTATCTATTTTTTGATAATCATTTAAAATATCAAAACTATTATCCGTAGAAAAATCATCAACAGCTATCAATTCCCAGTTCTGTTCGCTCTGCGCAATAATTGAATTAAA
>JBFIJS010000977.1:0-1525 GCA_041600595.1 Saprospiraceae bacterium
CTTGACTTTTAAAGTTAGCCGTCCAGGTAACCTGAAAAGTGTGGTCGGTTTTCTTTAAATCCTGACTCGGCTTCCAATAAATGATGGAAAGCAACCTGGTGCTATGGTTGCTCAGCGCACCATTTTTTGGATAAAAATTGCGGGTCAGTCCATTGCCTGATTTTAAAATATCGGTTCGGGGCACAAAGCCCAGATCAGCCCTGAAATCCTGGTTGATATACACCCAATCCTGGATGTACTCCCAATTTCTTGTGTTGTAAGTGACGGTCGCCTGCGAGGAGAGATTCCCTTTGCTGTCCCCGGGTTGGAAAGATTTATGGGCATAGAGTTTTCCCGTCCACACCCCATCCGCCGAGGCGAGGTTGTAGTCAGCGCCAATGACCCGGTTGTATTTGTTCCTGTCCGCTAAAAATTCATAGTCCTCGAAAGTTTCCCGGTTGACCCAAAACACACCCACGTTGGAACGGGCAGCTATTTTTCGCTGCACGGCGAGCATCATGTTGTTATAAGATGGAATCTCATTGTCCACGTCTTCTGCCGTCTGGATGTTCAGGGCGCCCAATCGCCAATTTTCATCCAATTTCCCACTCAGCCGGGCGCCTCCCAGAATTTGATTTTGAATCAAATTACCAGCGGTGTCCCTTGCCAGGCCAATCCTGCGGGAGAAAAACGGGCGGGCCTCGTTGAAGGAGTTGCCAAAATTGTCGAACAGGTCGTTGTTGTCGATGAAAAATTGCCGCTTTTCAGGCAGCCGCAGTTCAAAGCGGGTCAGGTTGGTAAAAATATCGTCTACCTCGACGTTCGAAAAATCGGGGTTCACGGTGAGGTCGAGGTTCATACCGTTGCCGATCGCCACTTTTGCATCGCCACCGAATTTGAAATCACGGTCGCTTTTATCGCTCACAAAATCCTTTTGCGAAAGCGCATTGATGTAGGGTATGACGGCAAATGGCGTCCGGGATTTGCCAAGCGGTTTTTCAAAATGCAGCTCTCCCATAAACGCCAAACTGGACAGCTGCTGGTTCTGTGGAACCTGCACCCAGGTGACTTGCTCATTGACCTGCAAATTCCAGCGGTAGGGGCGAAAACGCCACTTGGTTGCCCCCTCCTCAAATTTCAAGGAAGTGAACGGAATGGCGACTTCCACGGTGTAATAATCATCGTACCTTTTGGCTTCCGCCTGCCACTTCACATCCCAGGTATTGTTGAACGAGGCGCCCCCTTCCGACACCAGTCCTTCCCGCTGCACGCCATACGGAGTGATACCGAAAAAATAGGCGTTCGTACCGTCATTGAACGTATCGAACAAGAGGGAAACATTGTCATTGGTCGTGCCGCCAAAATCCCGTTTCAAAGTAGCCACCACGTAGTCATCGTTGGGCGATTCTGCCCGAAAAGCGACGTACAAAGTAGTTTCATCGTACAGCACCCGGGTTTCTGTTGGATACTGGGCGCCGGCCGAGTCAGTCGGAAAATATTGCCAAAAGGAATCGGTTCGATCGGCTGTTTCCCAGACTGGTTCGTC
>JBFIJS010000978.1:0-1523 GCA_041600595.1 Saprospiraceae bacterium
GCCGTCCGAATGGGAGGGATCATGATGAAAAAAAAGCATCTTCTTCACCCGGGTCATACTGGCAAAAGCCAATGCATCAGGAATGGAACTATGCCCCCACCCCACTCTCGGGGCGTATTCTTCCGGGGTGTATTGTGCATCGTGAAACAACAGGTCGGCCTCTTTGGCCAGGTCGTAGCCGGAGGTCCACTCCGGTTCGTGTGGAAAATTAGTAGCACCAAGAAGCGGCTCGTGATCGGGAATGTAGGTGAGCACGGATTTTCCGTCCTCGATGCGGTAACCCAGCGTTGGACCGGGATGGCAAACGTAGTCCGACTGGATAGTCAAGTCTCCAACCTGAAATTTACTTTGGTTGATTTCAAACAGGTTCAACTGGCAGGGAAGGTCTTGCAGGCAAATGGGGAACAAAGGCGGTGACAGGTAGCGGGTGAGGCGGGCAGCCAGACTTTCCTTATAGCTGCTCGGGCCGTAAACATTAACAGTGATAGCAGAATTGTACAGCGGACCAAAAAAGCCCAATCCGATAATATGGTCCATGTGAAGGTGTGTCAGCAGTAAATCGACCCGGGCAATGCCTTCGGGAATTTTACCGGACAACCGGCGAATGCCGGAACCAGCATCCAGCACCAGGAAAGCGTCTTTGGAAGTTACCTGAACGCAAGAAGTATTACCCCCATAACGATTATTGTCGGGACTGGGCGAAGGGATTGAGCCACGAGTACCCCATACCGTGACTTTCATATTTCCTTTTTTTTCCAAAAAATGGCCATCGCCCCCAGAAAACGATCGGGCCTGCCGACGATCGGGATCGCCGTGACACAAATTTTGTTTTTTTCGCCATTCAGGCTTTTGATAAAAAACTCGCCATAGGTGGGCTGCTGCTTGGTCAAGGCCATTACCAGTGGCAACTCATCCGACGGGATGCGGTTGCCCTCCTGATCAGCCTGATTAAAAATCGTGGACCACTCCTGCATGGGCATTTTTCCAGCCTCTTCGTACCTTTTCCCCAACAGCTCTTCTGCCGGTTCATTGTAAAACAACAGATCACCATTGGGGTCGATCAGGAAGACAGGGACTGTCAGGCAATCGGCCAATTGCCGACTCAAAATGATTTCTATCTGGTTAGCTGCCATAGATTGTGGTCGCAGTTGTTTTTCAAAAAAAATAAAGGTATGTAAAAAAAATAAATAGCCACCCGAATTTACTCATTTGCGAAAACAGGTGGCCGTCGTTTACTTTCCCGCCTATGGCAACCTGCCTTTTCCGGGACCCCGTTTACCGGCACACTCCCGGACCATGATCATATCCCGCCAGCATCAATTTTCGGCAAACCGCCACGAAGCAACAACAAACTGACTTCTCTTAGAAACGGTGTGGCAAACGTCGGATGACTACCCAACGACCACCTCCTTTTTTCTTTTTCCTGCCAACTATCTTTTTTTTTATTACTCAAGCGGCAATGACCAACATTTTATTTTCCCCGGCTTTCGTTCAACTGCCAATTATACCGAAAGCTACGCTAC
>JBFIJS010000979.1:0-1517 GCA_041600595.1 Saprospiraceae bacterium
GTTCTTCGGCGGGATAGCCAATAAAGACGACATTGTCTTTCATGCCCAATTGTATATAATGCTGAAATGCTTCCAGTCGAATGTCGTAGCCCCAATAGTTCAGAAAACTTTCGGAAAGCAGGGGCCGGAAAGCGTCCACACCGATACCCTCCACGCCGAGTTCGGGGTTGCCGGCGGCAATATCGGCCAGTTGCTCATCCCGCCAGTTCTGGTAAGCTCCGACATTGGAACCAAACCTGAACGGGCCCGCATAAGGCAGTATGGTATCGTGGGCAGTATAGCCAACCTGAGCCTCGGCGAAAGGGCATTGCAAAAAAAGGAATAACAACAATAGAAGGGGATACCTGCTCATGGTCTTTGTTTTTTATTAGTCAGTATTGCGTCGGCTTATAAGATTTACAAGTGCGGGCAAAATGTTTGTTCGCTTCCCCGGGGGTTTGGGTAAAAAGGTTGTACTGGTTAAAACGGAATGAAGTAATTAGCGGTGAGAAAGCAATGGTAAAATTAGCCAATTGTTCCCAAATCAATGCAACTTGCTGCACTTTTACGGACCAAACGAACAAACCATATCCGAATGACAACCAACATCCACCGTACCCGGGCCCAGGAATCAAGGGCAGCTATCCAACGACTGTATATTGCCATGCGCCACCTCTTCATCCGGGGCGGCTACAAGCCTCTGGGGGTCAGCGGAGAGGCCATGATCGATGCCATGATGGATTTGCGACCTGAAATATACGGAGCGATCGGTGACCTGGAACGGGTAGAACTGGAGGGGCTGCTTTATGTTTTTCAGCGGTTGCCGATCGGTATTGAGGAATGTCGTTACATACGTCTGGTCAGCCGGGAAGGGTTTGAAAATTCAGGGTTTGAAGCGATCGTACCTTCCAAACGCCGCCGCAATTGTTACCGGATCGATCAGGAACAGATGCTCATCGAGGTGACCAAGGGCCGCAGTGATATTTACGATGTGCTGACCCATCTGACGTTTCTGTATATCGAAGCAGAAAAAATACGCCGCAACAGCCTCGACAGCAAGAACCGCAAAAAAAGGGATTTTCTGAACCTGGAAGACATCATTGCCCTGGAACAGAATGGGGAGAAATTCAGCAAGGAAGTGGCCAGCACTTACCTCGCCAACCTGATCGGACGAACCTTTGAGGAGACGTATGATGCTGTGAAAAAATTTGCGGAAGCATCGCAAGTGAACAGCCTGTTTCATATCATTTATTTTCTGGGAAAATTGGCCATCGAAGAGGCGGTCGAGGAAAACGACCGGGAAATAACTTTTTCCTCCGCCCTTCGGGAAAAGATCGGTCACCATATTTACGGCGAGTTGTGGGCCAATAATATCAAGTCGTTTATTCACCAGAAAAAATGGCTCGACCGGCCTCTGCACATCATCAGTTCCAACCCCCACAGCGTCATGAACTGTCTTTATGGTCATGCCGCAATCGAGGAGGCGGCAGAAATGTCTTTGGAAGAACTGGCCGGTGAGTTGAGCCGGCCGGAAAAAA
>JBFIJS010000980.1:0-1516 GCA_041600595.1 Saprospiraceae bacterium
CCGATCTGTACCTGAACATGGGCTATATGCGAAATAAAGGCGAAACCTCTTTTTCCGAAACGGACATGGATGCTGTTTTCTTTGGCGTCTCATCCCGGGTTGGTCTGCGGCAGCGCCTGTATGGGGAATTTACCCACATCGTGGAGCAGGAAGATCTATTCGATATCAATGGTTTTGGTACCAATACTTTTGCTTTTGGCTGGGGCTTTATCGGCCGGATTGTCAGCCTCAATATCGGCCTGATGATGATGGAAAATGTGGACCGGGACTTTTGCTTCAATGGCTCCTTCTTCGCTCCCTGCAACGATGAGTTCTACAATTATATCCCGGTTCCGGTCATCTCTACTTCTGTTTTTTTTAACAAGGATAAATGACCGTCCCCTGTTGCATCCGGCGAATGCACTTTGTGCGGTTTCCCTTTTTCGCTCCGCAAAAATTTGTCGTAAATTGCAAAAAAATGCAGGAAAAATGAGTGTAATACTGTGTAATTTAAGTATGTTAAAAAAATGCGGGGCAGGAAAAGTCGTTCTTTTGGCAACACCCGGAAAGCCTGCCTCAAGGGATTTTAAGGGACGACGCCGCCCCTTAAAATCCCTTTGGGCCGAGCAGTCTCATGCCTCAAAGCGAAGTGAATCCTTCGGCCCACTTGCAGGAAAAAAAATTAAAGCAAATTTAAATTACACGGTAGTAACGATCACAGGAGAAAGAAAATTTACCACCACTGAATACCCCAAAATAGCAAATGCTTCCGGGGGCAGACAAGGGTTTCAAAACGGTAACTTCATCCGGATAGCCGCAGGAATGCAGCACCATGACGAAACCAAACTTCCGACGGACCATATATCCGGCCATTCACTGTTATTTATTCCGCACCTGACAAACTTCCGCAATCACTCGTTTTGAAAACAAAGACACTCTTCCTCACGCCCCCGTTCACGCAGCTGAACACCCCGTACCCGGCGACGGCTTACCTCAAAGGTTTTCTGAACACCAAAGGTTACCCCTCACAGCAGGCCGACCTTGGCATCGAGGTGATCCTGGCCTTGTTTTCCAAAAAAGGACTGGAAAGGCTGTTTGCCATTTTCGGGGAAACACCCGCCAAAGGGCACCTTCCGGACACTGCCGAACTGAGTGAAAATGCCGAACGCATCATCGCCCTGCAAGCTGACTACATCGCTACCATCAATCCGGTTATTTCATTTTTACAAAATAAAAACCCGACGCTGGCCCATAGTATCTGCGGCCGCACCTATTTGCCGGAGGCGTCCCGTTTTGATATTCTGGAGGACCTCGATTGGGCATTCGGCACCATGGGCATTCACGATAAGGCCCGGCACCTGGCCACGCTTTACCTCGAAGACCTCGGCGATCTGATCACGGAGGCCGTTGACCCGTATTTTGGTTTTAGTCGCTACGCCGAGCGCTTAAGCAGTACGGCTACGCATTTTGCTGAAATAAAACAGGCGCTCGACCAACCGGATTCGCTGGTTTCAAATATTTTATGCGAACGGCTGGC
>JBFIJS010000981.1:0-1514 GCA_041600595.1 Saprospiraceae bacterium
CTGACTCATAAGCAGGCGTTCGTAGAGCAGGCTGTTGATTTGCCGCTCCAACTGTCGTACCGACCAGGTGTTTTTTACCGCCTCGGCGATGTAGAAGGTGCGTTTATCGGGGTCGTCAAGGCGAGTGAGGGCTTTGTAATGCGTCCAGGTCAATTCTCTACGCAGTGCGGAGAGAATTGGAAAGGACAGGTAAAACTGCCGCATAAACCACAGGTTTTGCGGAGAAAAACCGCTGCCGAACTCCGACGTCAGGTGGGCGGAAATCTCGGTTACCAGTCGCTTGCCGTACTCCGCCCGTTCTTTCCCCTCCTGTTCTTCTTCGACCAGCCGCTGCCCAATGTGCCAATAGGCCACCGTCAGCTCATGGTTGACCGAGCGCTGCCCGTTCTCTTGCCTGCGCAATGATTTTTCGGATATCGTCGAGTACCAGGTTCATATTCGGATATTTTAAGGTTCAAAAGAACGGCTGCCGGTTTAGTTTTGGGTGATTGGCTGATCTTGTCTCCACCTATCCTACAGCTTCTCTGCAAACTATGGTGAATTCAGTACAAACATAAAAATACCTGTCCGAAGTCCCTCCGGATGATTCTACATCTTTGGAAGTAATTAGCGGAATTGTAGCCGGCCAGGTCGCAACCGGCAAGCCATTGGTGAAAGCTTTTTGAAATCTGATGGAAGGTGGGTTTCGCCCAAAATATACTCATCCGAAATGCCATGGACGGCCGTGGCCTGCGGTGGGATGGGGATCCCCGGATGGATCAGGACGTTCTTTTCTTTTCGCTCTTGACTACCGGGCATGACCTTGATGGCGCCGATCTGGATGATGCGGTCAGCGGCGGTTGCTTCCCAGCCATGATCCATAAAAAGAAGGATTGAAACAAAGCTGGTCACCGGGGTACAGCCTGGCGACAGCGTGTGCATTGCATTACTTTTGGTTCGAAGCTATAACGGCCTTTTATCATTTACTCAGCAATATCTGTTAATCGGATTTTTTTTGGCGTCTGACAGCTTCCGGTATTTTTTACAGCGGCTTATTTACTTTTTTCTCTAAAATAAAGGTATAATGGAAATGCCGAACTTAAACCGATGGTCAGGTTTAAGAATATAAAGAACAGGTTGTTGGGAAGGTCTTTATTTTTTTTATCACGTATCATAAACACCCAAAATATAAAGGAACAAATGAGGAGGTCTGAGGAAAAAGTAGAGGCGGCATAGTTCGCAAACAATTGATTGACGAACACTGAAAGGTTGATGGCACCCTCATCCTGAATGAATTTAAATATAAAGTAAAGGGGGATGAGTGTTCCTGCTAAAAAGGCCAATAAGTAAAAAGCAGATAACCCTTTTTTTACTTCCTGATTTTTTTGCTGAGCCCTTAATTTTCTCGGGTGAGGTATTCCGTTTTCTGCATAATATGCAAAGTCTTCAGCAAGGTGGGTCGCCAGTGTGTTGAATTTATTTTTTGCCATTGCAGACATGAAGCTTGCCCAGGGTTTAAGGATCATTTCTATTTC
>JBFIJS010000982.1:0-1504 GCA_041600595.1 Saprospiraceae bacterium
GTATAATAACCGGTGGCTGATAGCAAAACGGCCAGCCCGTCCCCGTTCCTGATCCTGCCAAATTGCTTGCTCAGCGAAAGCTCGTAATTGATCGAAGTTTCCGGTCGCAAATAGGGGTTGGGCACTGTGACCAGCCCGTTTTGTTCCCGGATATTGGCAAAGTCATCAATATTGGGTGAGCGGAAAGCTTTGGAAATCATGGCCCTCGCCCGAAATTGATCCTTCGTGGAGTAAGTCAATCCACCCGACCAGGTTAGGTCTCCACTGAAACTACTGATGCCGTCGAGATAACGCTGTGGCCAGATAATAATGCTGTCGTTGGAAAACCGGGAATACAAACTGGCAAAAGAATACCGCAATCCGCCATTGGCCACGAGAGAAGAATCCTCACTCGACCAGCGATAACTGGTGTATATTCCCCCGGTTGTCATGCGGTTGCCGTTGCCCGGGTAGCGGCTGAGTTCATTGAGCAAAAGGCTTTCATTGGAAAGCAGGACGTTCCCGGCCTCCGATTTTACAATATTATGATTGAGGTCAAGTCCGTAAATAAGCTGGTGGCGGCCCGAGCTGTCAATTTGTTTATCAAAATCCAGGGTCGTGGAAAGGACCTGCACATCCTCCAGTCCGAAGGTTCGCTGGTTGCTCTTCAGCCTTCTTCTCAATCGATCTTCCTCCAGTTTCTGGTAGGAGGTGATGATGGTTGCGCGGTCGTACCAACTGGTGGCATTGGAAAACCTCGACTTCACGGAGGCCAGCAACCGTTTTTGGGGACCGTAAAACCACTCTCCCCATTTCAGGTTTTTCGGGTCAACACTTCTCTGCTCGATCAGCACATCGTAGCGCGGCACATCGCTCGTGGTCGAAAACTGAAAATTTAGCAGGTGGTAGGTTTTATCGTTAGGCTGGTATTTGACCTTTTGCGTGAAATCCATTTGCGAAAAAGCGGTCCCGACCTGCACATTGGAATTATCAGAAAAAGTTGAATCGGCATTCTGGATCACATTTTCCACCGGTTGGTCTGTTCCATCTACCCGTTGGACATAGTAAAGGCGGCGCCCGAAATGTTCGTAACCTTCCGGGCGGTTGTCGCCAGCCCGCATATCTCCATAATCGGTAAAAGTAAAGCTCGTCAGCGAGGCCCATTTTCCCTGTCCGAAACTCACATCGGTATGGATCGATTTTTCGGCATTGGCACTGGCAAAACGGGAATAGAAATTAGTTTCCACGCGATGGCTGCCGGGCGTTTTATCAAAATTCAACTTGGGTTCTTTCGAACGGAAATGAACAACCCCACCCAGAGCATCACTGCCATAAAGCAACGACCCGGGCCCGAAAGTCACCTCTATCCGCTCCAGCATACCATTATCAATGGTGATCGCATTTTGCAGGTGACCACTGCGGTAAATGGCATTATTCATCCTCACCCCATCCACTACCAGCAGCACCCGGTTGGCCTCAAACCCTCTCAGGATTGGGCTACCTCCGCCCATCTGACTTTTCTGGA